>NZ_JASJOR010000079.1:0-1393 GCF_030068545.1 Xanthocytophaga flava
GTGGGGACTCTATTCAGACTGCCTGCGCAAGCAGAGAGGAAGGAGGGGACGACGTCAAGTCATCATGGCCCTTACGCCCGGGGCTACACACGTGCTACAATGGCTATTACAGAGGGTAGCGACTGAGTGATCAGTAGCCAATCTCAAAAAGATAGTCACAGTTCGGATTGAAGGCTGCAACTCGCCTTCATGAAGCTGGAATCGCTAGTAATCGCGCATCAGCAATGGCGCGGTGAATACGTTCCCGGACCTTGTACACACCGCCCGTCAAGCCATGGAAGCTGGGGTGACCTGAAGTCGGCAGGTACAGTGCCGATAAGGGTAAAACCGGTGACTGGGGCTAAGTCGTAACAAGGTAGCCGTACCGGAAGGTGTGGCTGGAACACCTCCTTTCTGGAGTGATTGTAGGAAGGTAATCTTAGATTACACACTCTTAGTTGAGTACTTCTCTTTCACAAATAAACCAGATAACTACTCAGAGCTGATCTATGTACAACCATGCGATCAGCTCACGCTCCTATCTTTTGCTTCTCACCCAAAAAATAAAATCTGAGCTACATGCTTACTATAAGCAATTAGCAAAGGTAAAAAATATAAGTAACGGACCAGTAAATGGGCTTGTAGCTCAGGTGGTTAGAGCGCTACACTGATAATGTAGAGGTCCGTGGTTCGAGTCCACGCAGGCCCACACTATCAACCACACTGCTGAAGGATGATTCTAGTAGATGATTTCATTGAAAGAATTACCTAACAGTACCATATCATGGGGGTGTAGCTCAGCTGGCTAGAGCACCTGCTTTGCAAGCAGGGGGTCATCGGTTCGACTCCGTTCACCTCCACTTATTTTAATAGTAGAGAGTTAAGTAAGAATAGAAAGTAAAAAAGCCTAAACAAAAACGTTTGTTTGGTAGGTGAAAGTCCTCAGGTTGTAAAAACCACCATGTTGTTTAGTAAACATACGTGCAAACGTAAGTTTATAAATGACAGAAGTTCTTTGACAGATGGAAAAAAAGAGAAACTGAGTAACGAGCGCTTGTTTCTAAGCAATTAGAGACAAGGCTGAGTATAATCTAGCTTTGGTAGTGATATCAAAGAATAGAAAGAGTATTTTACGGAAGTTACAAAGGGCGCATGGAGGATGCCTTGGCTCTTGGCGGCGAGGAAGGACGTGCTAAGCTGCGAAAAGCTGCGGGGAGTTGCACAGAAGCTGTGATCCGCAGATGTCCGAATGGGGAAACCCGGCTGGTTGAAGACCAGTCACACCGAAAGGTGAGCAAACCCGGAGAACTGAAACATCTAAGTACCCGGAGGAAGAGAAAACAACAGTGATTCCGTAAGTAGTGGCGAGCGAACACGGATAAGCCCAAACCGTTATTGTTACGGCAATAGCGGG
>NZ_JASJOR010000007.1:0-302400 GCF_030068545.1 Xanthocytophaga flava
TGTCGGATGAAATTTTGAGGATTCGCTCGATGTTCAATCTTGAACTGTTGGCTCATTAGCAAAGTATGAACCGTAGAAAAGAGGGTTTGTATTTTCGTTTCCATACTTACTTAACCCAATACTTAACTCTTAAGTTGACAGCATTGAGCGGACGCTTGCGCCAGAAACTTTCTTTATTTCCAGAAAAGATATGGGACACGATAAGGCCGATCCTTGCGGTGAGTTCCACTCAGAAAATATTTTGCCGTGAGTTATGCGCTAAGACTGTCCGTGCCGTGAACTATGCGCAAACGGCGGGATATGCGCAAACAAAAAACCTCTAAAAGAAGCGGCTTCTTTTAGAGGTTTTGGGAGGATTTATTCAAAATCAGTTTAGTAAGTCATAGCTAATGAGGCTAAAGCTTAGGGTCATCAAAGAATTTTCACGTACTACAAAAGAATACTTTTTGCCTTCGATAAGCTTGGCAGTCATAAGCGATTGGATATGAGGTGGCACATATAGTAATAATACCTTTCCATCGTCAGTTTTCATTTCCATTACCTGAGTTCCTTGTGGCATACCAATCATCACCGGATCAAATTTTGATTCCTTCTTTCCAGAGATTGATGTCAGTGTACCTTTTATACGTGCCATAGTTTTATGGTAGCCGGAGCGATAGTTAGGGTCATCACGTCGCTCTCCTATGGGTGTTTCCAATTCCTCCTGGGCTACTTTTTCCATAGCTGCAATATTTTGAAAACGGATGTCCCAGTTGTAATAATTGGTATTGCTATAAACTATATTGAATGCGTCTTCAAGAAAATTACTATTGTCATATTTGCCATTGGAACGTCGATAAGTGTCCGCAAATTCATTGTAGTGTTGCAATGTTTGCTTGAGTGTGTTTACAGTAGTTTCATCCAATTGTTCCGAAATACCAGGCATAGACGCCACACCTACTTCTTTTTGCTGAGGCGCTGCTACCAGACACACTCCATTGCCTAGTTCCAGCTTTCCAACTCGTAACTGACGTAGCATGGCCAGAGCATATTCATCACCCGACTTGCCCTGTAAATCTTTAGCTATAATAAAAACAACCTCCAGACCTTTCTCTTTCGTATAGTCAAATAACCTTTTGGATAGACTTTGTTTGACTGCCGGACTTACCAAATTTAGTTCATCAATGACAAAGCGGTCAAACTTAGTAGGAATAGCGGTCTCACTCACCTGTGGCAATACATCAGCACGTTCGGTCGTGGCCAAAGTAGCATCTGGTGATGTTTCGGAGGTAGTAGGTAATTCCGGGTTAGTTTCACCTGTAGTTGTAGTAGCAGTACTGTTTTCAACTTTCATTGCTGCAATCAATCCACTACAATCTGTTGACTGTTGCGTACAGGCTTGTTTCCAGCCATCTTCAATAGCATTCAACCGCTTTGGCCTGCCGGGATGGGTGGGGCCATCTTCTACTGGAATGAGTGTATTGATCGCTTTCTGCGCATCGGCTAGCACTGCCCCCATTTTATACAACACAAATCCACTAAACTTATCGGCTTCCAGTTCAGTTGGGGGTTGGCTACCACCTGGCATGATAGTATGTCCACAGAGGTGATGACCAATCTCATGAGCCAGAACGCTGATGGGTGCCCAGTTGCTATTTTGGGTTGCTGTGCGTACTTCGTTCATAAACTGTTTATTGTATGCAATAACCCGATGAGGCAAGTTGTCTTTTCCCATTACAATGATAGCTGCTGCATTAGGCACATCGGCTTCCATTACCTCAAAGTTTTGTGGCAACCCGGTAAATTTCATGATTTCACCAACTACAGCAGCGGCATCGGCATTGGTTCCAAAGTTAAGATTGTCAGGAGATAACGTTAGGGGTGCGCCATCATAAGAGCAGGCTTGTAATGCACCAGCAATATCTGCCACCATCTTTTTCTCATTGTCACTGGCCAGACCACTGGTATCTGATGAGCTTCCACAAGCCCATAACACACCTGTCAAAGTGGAGAGTAAAAGTGTTTTCTGAAAAGTTCTTTTTGTCTGCATAAAAAATTAATTTGTAATGTTTGAGTGAAAGGTTTGGTTTAGAAAGTTTGTCATGTCTTTTGTTTCCGAAATGGCGTTTCCGAAAAATAAAAAACAGTATTATTTAATAATCTGATTCATGATGAGTTTGACCAGTAGCCAGGCATAAAGATAAATCAGTCCCCGTTTGATACTAATGTATAAGACCAAAGCAATCAGAAGCTTCCACCATTCGGTGCGAAGCCGCAAAAAGAAAAACTGAGTAAATGCTATTGCTAGAATCACAACATCTACAATATCCATATAGATCTGTGAGTAGTGTTTGTGCCATAACTGCCATTGGGCGTCATTGATAAATAAATTAGGTAATAGATTCAGGATATTCAGCGCAATAATAACAAAGTGACAATAGGTAGCCAGTACCAGGTGCTCGGTAAAGTTATAGCGCAGGCGTTTCCAGAAAACCGTTAAGGTACCCACGGTAATGGCGATAATGCCCAATGAAAACGACCATTTCCCATACTCTTTTACCAATTCAATAACCCGGTTGGTTGCAGTATCGGCTGAGTGAATATAATTAGCCTTATCAATGACCAGCATTAGAATTCCAAGAGCTACGAGTAGGAGTTTTAGTGGATGCTGGTGTTTTTTTCGCATTCCCATCACATACTCACGGGCTACCAGACCGGGCTTGGTGAGAAGTTTGTATGCGGCCTGAACCAATTCCATTTCAAACCATCGCAGTGCCTGCCATATCTCATCCAAAATAAATTTGTAAGTAATACGCTTTACCTTACTTTGTCCGCACTGTATGCAATAATTTCCAGTTAAGTCTGCACCACAATTGCGACAAACATCCTCTGAAAAGTATTTTTTAGTAACTGAAAGATTGCTTGGATTATAGGCCATTTCTTCTGTTTTCTCCTCTTGATTGCACTACAAACCCAAAGGTTAACAGGTTAACAAGAATAATCTTGAAAAAAAGATGGAAATAAATACAGCACAGATGTGAATACCTATGGATAATGAATGGGCAATGCTGAAGAAACCTTGTTTTTTAAAGACAGTATGTCTTTTTTTGTGCTTTATGCCAGCGGCAGTGTTAACTTTTATAGTTTTAGGCAATGAAGCAATATGAGAATCCTGATGATGCTACACTAGTCAGGCAAATCCTGCAAGGAGAAGATTGGGCACTGACCCATGTGTATCATACGCATTGGCCAATGATTCTAAGGTTGGTTCAGCTCAATAGTGGAACAGAAGAAGATGCCAAAGATATTTATCAGGAAATAATCATTCATCTATACGAGAAAATCAAGGAGGGTAATTTTATACTTACCTGCCAGCTCAAAACCTATCTGTATGCTGTAGGCCGCAAGAAATGGTTGAATCGCCTGCGAGGAAACCATTTTGTAAGAGACTCTGAAGAAGTGCTGGAAGACCTGCCAGAAATTATTGAAGAAGAATCATTTATGCCTGAGCCAGCTCAATTGCAAAATGGTATAGAACAACTGGGTGAACCCTGCCGGACTCTGCTGATTTATTTTTATTATGAAAAGATGAGTCTGGAACAAATTGCGTCTCATATGCAATATGCCAGCCCAAATGTGGCAAAACAACAAAAATTCCGCTGCATCGAACGATTAAAGAAAAACTTTTTAAGCCTGCATACCAATGGATTCTGAGAATAATATAGAACGAATAGAGCGATATCTGCTGAATCAACTCAGTGAGCAGGAACGGATAGTATTGGAACAGCAGATGCATGCTGATGAGGTATTTCGGAAAGAAGTAGAGGCACAACGCTGGGCAATGACACAGGCTCGACAACTAGGTCGTGAGCAACTGAGATTAAAACTCAATTCCATTCATCAGCAAATGGATACGAATACAAATAAGCCATCTACAAAGCCAACACCTGCACCTTCCATCCAATCCACATGGATGAAGTATTGGCCGGTGGCAGCAGCTGTTGCTGCATTAGTTGTGGTGCTGGGAGTGATCTATACTACACGTACTTCTGATGAGATCACATCTGATCCAAAACCTGAACTAGTAATGGTGCCAGTACAGAATACAATTGGCTCAGGCTATGCAGGTACCGATTCACTGCCTAAAGAACCGGTACTGGTCTATCCTGACTCTGTGTTTCACTACCTGTTTTCGGATACATTACATATCTATGGACCTTTAGATAAATCCAAGATTGAGCTATTTTATGATGGTATTCAGCGCACCTATTTTATTCAGATTGATAGCCAGCGATATGCCATACATAAAGGAGGAGAAGGGAAACTACAGTAGACGATATGCCATGCAAATCATTTTCCAGCTGTACTGATGATGAAAATAAGTACGAGTAAATAAATAGAGGATGCAGGAATTGTCGTAATCCAAAATGCAGTCTTGAATTTCCATTCTGTATTATTTCGTTTAAAAAGCTGTTTATATAACCAGTTCATCAAGGCTGCTATTATCCAGAAACCAGCCAGAATAGCCAGGGTAAAACCAATCATCACACCTGAACGATCTTCACCACAGCAGCTATCACCTGACAGAAAGATCGCAAATAAGAACACCGGTGTAGCAATCAGCGCTATAACAGATAAAATGATAGAAAAAAGGTAATGCTTAAATTTAGACATACAATGTAACTCTTTTGGGTTTTGATTTTTGGTCGATTTAGCCACTTACTATATTGTATACAAGCTGGTGAAGATACAGAAATTTCGGTACTGACATACGAACAAAACCGGCCCAGAGGCCGGCTTGTTTGATAACAGAAGCAAAGCTTAAATCACATCTGCCAGAATGAGAATAGCCCATAACACGGCTGTACTTAGCGCCAAAGCGCCCAATATGTATACAATACTACTGGTAACTGCCAGCCCAATGATCAGAAGTAATAACCCTCCTGCACCTAACAACAATGGGGACTTATAATCAGAAAAACTCTTTTTACTTTTCTGTACAGAGTTTTCCTGTCGAAGGTTATTTTTTACTTTTTCTTTCTCCAGCTTTTTAATTACTGCTTTTACTACCAGGCGCTGTGCTACATTCAGTTTCTGGGTTTTCACCTGCGCCTTTAGTCCATGTTGTACCTCAGTGGTAGCATCCTGGGTTGTATTACTGGCTAGTACTTCTTCTGTTGGACTTTCATCCAATGCAGGAAGTGATTCTGCTGCTTGAAACTCTGCTTGAACAGATGTTTGGGCGGCAGCGACTGATTCTCTAGGAGTGTTCTCGATTTCCAATGCCAGTTGATGAGCCTGTTCTGGTGTGAATTGCTGACTTACACGAGAAGTGGTACAACTGGTTGCACTTACTAACAAGGCTGCTACCATCCAGGTGTAAAAAGAAGACATACGTTTTTTCATGTGGCGTAATGTTTTGAAATGATAGTGAAAAATGATAGTCAGAAGAATATCTATCTGCTGACAATGCTTGATTACAAGAGCCACCTGAGGTTAACAGCAGAAATAGTTTTTTTTCCAAAAAGGAAGTGCAAACCATTTTTCATGTTGCACGAGGTATAAAATAGCTACGTCAAATACACTACGTTCTGTTTATAGCTATAGTCACAAAGTTTATATGGCCATCAGGCCGACTTTAGAGGTTGTATCTTATAGGTAAAAGAGGATAATGACTGCCAGCGGATGTAAATCCAGCTTGCAGCAATCGTCATTACCAAAACCCCAATTAATCCATAGGAACCTGCCCATAAAGAAGGCATTTTAGATGTATCGACTAGAAAGTGTGTAAAGGTGTTGGTTGTCCAGGTAAGTGCGCCATGCATAAGAGCTGGCACAAAGATACAGCGGCTCCTGACATAGAAATATTGAAGAATGATACCTGTGGGTACACAAAAAAGAACCATCATTATGTTTCCGGCAATAGGCTGACCTGGATATTTCAATCCCAGTAAGATACCTATTGCCTGCCAGATAGCCCATATAAACCCGCCCACAATGAGTGCTGTTGCCTGCGGATATATGCACATCAGCCTGGGTAACAAAAAGCCACGCCATCCGA
Organism: Xanthocytophaga flava; assembly: GCF_030068545.1. NCBI lineage: Bacteria > Pseudomonadati > Bacteroidota > Cytophagia > Cytophagales > Rhodocytophagaceae > Xanthocytophaga > Xanthocytophaga flava. The sequence goes on from NZ_JASJOR010000007.1 coordinate 6,041, forward strand.
TTTCCTCACCCAAAAACAAAAAAATATTGAGCATTGGAGCCAGAAATAAATTGATAAAAAACACAAGGCAGATGGTAGAGGCTGTATTGCCTGTGAATAAAGTGGTGTGCTGTGTCTCAATTTGAATGGCTTGTAGTGACTTTCGCATTTCAGGATACACTAGTACCGAAAGCGAAAAGCTGCAACTTACCAACAGAAACACCAGGACAGGCCCTAGTATCCAGTATCGGTTGAAGCGTATCTGTAGTTTGCTAAAACTATTCCAGAGTAATGTTCTTTTTCTGCAAGCATATAGTATAAATACCGTTAGCCCTGGAACATATACAGTATAAAGGGCTACAGGAAACTGATGAAAGCCGCCTTTTTCATAAGCAATGGCACCTAGTCCATAGGTAATTACAAATACAGGAATCAAAAACTGAATAATTTCTTTCTTTAGTTCTTTTGCCATAGATGGGTATCTTTTACGAAGATTTGCTTATGCAAACTCCTACAGTGCAGGGTTTTCGAGTATGCCCCGGTTTTTTTGAAGCAACTGAATAGTAGTAATGATCTGTTGATATTCCTTATAAAGAATCCGCTTACGGATTACAAACCAACAGACAATAGTCCAGAGTGTATATCCTATGCCTGAAACCCAATGGACTGTTGCAGATTCGGTTTTTAATATTTCAATACCTAACAATACCATACACACATTCAGGACAATGATATAAAAGTTACCATGTATATGGAGTATTTTCCGTCGCAGATCAAAGTAATTCTGCCAAAGTAGAATGTGTTCTGACGGTATCTGTAAGGAATTGATTCTGAGAAGAAAAAATACACAAACCCATTGTAGTATACTTTGCAGCAGGCATAGACCAACCAGCGTAAAGGCAGCTATATAACTGGTGGAATAATATAAATTTATATTGCCGTACAAAAACAGGTAGGCCAGAAATAAGGTTGTTGCCAAGAAAGTCACTCCTGAGAAAACAAGCTGGCGAATAAGCTTGTGTCTGGTAGATTGTGACTTGAGGAACAAGTCCTGAAATGCAGGAATAGCCACAGGTGCTTTCTGTGTTTTCCATAAGGTTTGTAGTGCATCGAACTCGGTCATGTTTCTACTGTTTTTGTAACTCTGTGAAAATGGTAGCCAACTGTTTTTTTACACGATGAATTTTAACCCGTAAAGTCCCTTCCTGAATACCTAGCGCTTCAGCTATCTGTTCGTAGGGTAATTCCTGAAGCACCATCCCGATGAGCAGGCGGTCAGGTTCAGGCAGTTGCTGAATGGCCTGGTATAACAGTGTAATGGATTGTTCATCGTCAATATTCTGGTCATCAGAATGGTGAGTCAGTAATGTTTGCGTTAGCGAATCAGTTTGTTTGTTTTGGGTACTACGTATATGGCCCAAACAGGTATTTACCGCAATGCGGTAAATCCAGGTTCGGACTTGCGCCTCTCCCCGAAACTTAGTACGGTTTTTCCAGACCAGAATAAAGGTTTCCTGTAACAAGTCATTGGCCAGATCCCGGTCGTTGCAATAACTCAGGCATAACTGATAAATTTGGTGGGAATACGACTGATACAATGCGGCAAAAGCTGCGTCAGATAGTAATTCACTCACAAGGGTTTATTGATAAAGGTTATCACTTCTTTTACGAACCAAGCCGGCTCATCCCAGTGCATAAAGTCTTTGCCAGTTTCGGTAAGGACAGTTTTGTGGTTTGGCAGTGAACTAAAAAAGTTCTCATGCATTTTATAGCCCTCTTCCAGAGGCATTTTTTTCAGGTTTTTACCAAAATACCAGGTACCTATTGTCAGTACTGGAATTTTGATAGAAGGTAATTGCGCCCGCAAATCTGTCTGAAGTTGATCAGCCAGTACACTGGCAATGGTTTTTCGGTCTGACTGTGTAAGCCAATGCGCATATTGTCTGGCTTTGACAGTATCATGGGTGATCATCCCTTTCCCTGTTTGATACATCATCTGTGCAAAGTCAGTAGCCGATGCTGCCAGATAGCCACTCTTCGCCTGAGAAGCATAGGTAGTTGCATCAGTTGCGGTGGCAGCCGGATTCAGAATCTGTGCCAGGAACGGGTAGGTATCTATGACAATGAGTTTAGATACAGCTGGTTGATTATGGAGTTGAAGTGCCAGAAACCCGCCATAGTTCATACCCAACAAAGTAATTTCCTTCAGTTTTTTTGTTTTTATGTAATTCCGAATCTGAGTCAGATATTGCTGAGTGTAGTTGCTGTCAAGTGGAGTTTGCCCGGCAAAGCCAGCCAGAGAAATGATATGACATTGGTAGGTTTTTCCTAATTCGTTGGCTACATACTGCCACATTTCACCAGGGCAGCCAATATGAGGAATAAATAAAACAGGCTTGCCTTTACCTGAGACTTTTACTTCAATGGCTGGTATTTGCGAATAGCTGAAAGTAATAAGGCAGATGAAAAACGAAAGTGTAAATGTGATGGATTTGTAACTGACTTTCATGGTGTAGTGTGTTTTTTGGAAGGTTAGATGTAGGCGGTTTGTGATTGTTACAGAAAAAGAAATATTTTTTTTAGACAAGCTCTAAAAATCAAACTTCTGGCAAAAGGCTACAGCCGAACAGATCTTAAATACACTCCTAACTAACTACAGAACTGATTACAAAATATTTTGTACTAACTCCTGTTAACCATTTCACCTATCTGCAATAGAGCTATATAAAATCAGTTCTTTTAATTATCAAATCTATGAGAAGTCTATTTTCTATTCCATTTTTAGTTGTAAGCACTTTATCTGTTTTTGAATCACCTTCTGTTTCGCCTGTTGCTGAAAAACAACCAATTAGTGTATCTGGCAACATCACTTCAATCAAACATGAATCCGGATTGCCGCAGTTGCCTGTAAAGATCCATTATACTTTTACCAGTGATGGATTTGTACATGCTACGGGTATAGTTACTAACACTACTGGTCATTGGCTTAGCAATGTATTTTTACGGATTGATATAGTTGATGCACAAGGTAAAAAATTGAAAGTCAGGAATCTGGTAGAGGAAAATTTTAAAAGTGGTGCTTCTGATGACTTTTCTCTAGCCATATCCTGTATCCCTCCCAATGCTGAAGTTCCATTTGAATATCTTCGAGACATGAAACGTATTGAGGGGGTATATAACAAACTAACTCTGAAAGCCGAAGGGGTCATTGTCAATGGAGGTGGTACCGAACTATCAATTACTCAAACCGAATCAAAAAAAGAATATGGTGCTATTATTAGCCGTGGCACTGTTGCATTGGAGTCAGGAAGCTGCCATACACCAGGTGTGGTCGCTGTTGGGTATGACAAAATGGGTAAAGTTCAAAAAGTAACGTCTAACGTAGTGTATAAAAATAATGATGGAAATGCAATGGGTGAGTCATTTACTGATTTTTCAGTAGGTGATAAGGGATACTTTAAAATTACCTTACGACCATCCTATAATACTAAAGGAAAGCCTGTTGGTGAATTGCAAACTGTAAAGTTGTTCAGTACCTGTAAGTGCCAGTAACTACAAAATAGTATCTTTGAAAGCTCAAAAAAATCTGATATCATTCGCTTATTATCAATGGCCTGTATGAAAAAAAATAGTGTAATTATTTCTCTTTTCTTCTTTTGTTTCAGTTTGGTTATTCAGGCTCAAACGCTGAAATCTGTCACTGATATCGAAAAAAAATACAAAGACTGTGTAGCACCTGGATATGGATTTATTGATTGTAGCAATACCTACTATGACAATCTGGATGATTTGCTGAATGTGGCTTATAAGAAAATACGTAGCACAATGACTCCTGAACAAAAAAATGCATTGAAAACCGAACAAGTCAAATGGTTAGCCAAACGTGATGCTTATTTCAAGAAGCTGGATAACCAATATTTTGATGCTATGGAAGCTGGTGGTGGTGATGAAATGGAGCGCTCAGCAGCTATTTTTGATAAAGCCGAATATGTGAAAGTGCGAGTAAAAGAACTGATCCAACGACTACCCAAATAAATTCCCCCCACTTAGAATAAATCCGGTCTCTGATAAGAGCCGGATTTATTTTTTGTATTTACTCTAACTCTGGATTAAGGCTTCCTGTTTTGACTATTTTTCCAGATCTCATTTGTTGTATAGTGCATATAATTTGCATTTCTATTAGGCTAAGGAATGACAATATTCAGAGTTTATAGCTTTATAAAAAACGAAATAAGTTATTATAGGTGATTACTTTACTTTTTTACGGCATTAGTTACTATTTTCAAAATAATTTAAACACTTTTTCGTTCTAAGGCAAATAAACACCACTTAACCTATATCCACTAACTCTTATGAGAATACTTACTGTCTTATTTTTTTTAAATATTGGTACACTATGTGTTGCGAAGGAAATCGTATTGAAGGGACAGTTTTTGAAAGGAAGGGTTCCTGATAAAGTCGCAATTACACTTTTTTATGGTACTATCTCTGGAAAAGGCGATTTCGATGTTTTAGTTAAGAATGGGCATTTTGAATTAAAAGGTATATTATCTCATCCTTGTCTCGCTTTGGTAAAAGCGACTGGTGCACCTCAGGAATTTGGAATCTGGTTAGATGATGGTACAATTGATGCAACCTTTGAGATCTATAATCATCCATCAATGAATAGACCTTACCTGGCTACTATCTCTTCTACAGGAACTGTCGATACTGAATTTTACACCCAGCTATATAATCATCTTAAAGTGTTAAGCCAAAAAGATAAACTTACTGGTGCTACTATTTACAAAGAGTTACAAAAGGATATAGAGCCTCATATTGAGCGATATCCTTCTTCCTATTTATCCTTAATATTAGTGGGAAATTTTATGGATGAGCTAGGAGAAGCTTGGGGAAAAAAATACATGAGTTATTTAGACCAGAGTCTGTTTAATTCCAGACCTGGAAAAGATTTACTACGCAAGATAAAGAGAGATGCAACCAATCAGGTAGGTTTTAAAATGGCTGATTTTGAGTTGCCAGATACAACAGGTAAGCCTGTTTCATTGAAAGACATACACTCAACGTATACTTTATTGGATTTCTGGTCTTCCTGGTGTGGCCCTTGTCGTGCAGAGAATAAGTTATTGGCAACGATTTATACAAAGTACAAAAGTAAAGGGCTTGAGATTGTGAGTATATCAATGGATCAAACAAAGAAACCATGGCTTAACGCAATCCACAAAGATGGACTTACCTGGCTTCAGTTATGTGATTTTAATGCCTAGAATGGTGTAGTTGCCAAACAGGTTAATCTCACCAGTATTCCTTACAATATATTGCTGGACAAAGATAAGAAGATTGTTGCCGTAAATTTAAAGGATGGAGAGTTAGAAACGATGCTTGAAAAATTGCTATCTAATTAAACTGCGGATAGCCTAAAATTCAAATTCGTGTATCTCTGGGTTGTCAAATATCTCCTGAGAAAATTCCTTGTGATTCTTTTCAGAACCGGTAACTGTCCAGGTGGCAGTTACCAGGTTTCCTATACGGTTGTGTTTAGATTGTTTAATTTTTAGGTCAAATCTGCGAAGCTCTTTCTCATAGTGTTTTATACTACCCTGGCCTTGTTTAAAAACAATTCTATAATTTCGAATTTGTTGCTTATGGTCAATAAGTCTTTGAACGTACACCAGCAAGAATAAAATAAACAGCACTAAAACAACTCCAACCATTGCTATACTATAATAGCCACTTCCGATACACATTCCCAATGCTGCTGTAACCCACACAGTTGCTGAAGTGGTCAAGCCACGAACATGACTTTCTTCTCTGAAAATAATACCTGCGCCCAGAAAGCCAATACCAACTACTATATTTGAAGCAATACGTTCAGTACCTTTGCCTATGTAGTTAGACATAATTGTGAATAGGGTTGCTCCAACACAAATAAGAGCAATTGTTCGCAACCCAGCAGACTTACTTCTATATTCCCGTTCCGCTCCAATTACCGAACCTGCCAGCAAGGCCATAAACAGTTTAAAAAAATCTTCGTAATGCATCATAAGAATTGAAAGGATGTGTTTCAAACATACTCAGCTATACCTTAAAAACTACAAAACCCTGACCTTCTGCCCAGGGTTTTGTAGTTTTATAGACGTTCGGATTAATCATCCAGATTATGCTTTGTGATATTCGGCTCAGAGGGTGGTTCGAAGATATGAATACCCCGACGAACGTAGGCTGGAGTCTCTGTTTTTTCTCGTATGTCTTCCAATGTAAGCGTACTGTTTAATTGTCGTAAGTCCTTTCGCTCTCCTAACTTTTTACGCTGTAAAAAGAGTTCAACTTCTTCTGACGGCTGAGATATGGGAGCAATTGGCTTTTCCTCAACTACTGATGAGGATTCCAATACTACAGGTGTAGGACCACCTACTGTAGATTTATCTTCCAGTGAAAATTCAAAAGGTAATGGCTTATTTACCTGTCCAGCAGGTACATTAACAACAACTTCTGGCTGAGAAACAGGTATCACCTCTACTTTGACTGGTTGTACAGGCTCTGATTCTATAATTGCTTTTACCGCAGTGTTTTCAGGTGCATCAAAGCCAGTAGCAATAATGGTTACCCGGATATGTTGTCCTAAAGAATCGTCAATAATATCACCATGAATCAATTCATCTACAAGGATACCTGTCTTCTCCTCAATATATTTCATGATTTCTTTAGTCTCACCCATGGTCATTTCAGCTTCCTGGCTGTAGAACATCGTAACCAGGATCTTTTTCGCCCCACGAATATCTCGACTATTCAATAATGGAGAGTTTAAAGCTGCCTCAATTACTTTTCTTGCACGACTTTCACCCTGAGCTGTTGCAGATCCAATCACCGCTTGACCTGCGTTTTTCATTACTTTCTTTACATCTTCAAAATCGACGTTTACATAACCAGGAACGGTAATAATTTCCGCAATACTTTTTGCTGCGTTAGTTAAGATATTATCTGCTTCTGCAAAGGCCTTACTTTTGGGAAGGTCTCCAAATATCTCAAGAAGTTTATCATTGGAAATAAGCAGAACTGTATCACAGTATTGTTTCAATTCATCAATGCCTTTGAATGCATTCTGAATTTTAATACGGCCTTCAAAGCTGAATGGTGCTGTGACAATAGCAACAGTCAAAACACCCATTTCTTTTGCAATTCGAGATATCACAGGTGCGGCTCCCGTTCCCGTCCCGCCACCCATACCGGCAGTGATGAAAACCATCTTTACATTGGGAGTGAATAATGCTTTAATATCTTCTTCACTTTCCAACGCAGCGGCTCTGCCTTGGTCAGGATTTGCACCTGCACCTAATCCTTCCGTAAGACTTGCGCCTAACTGAATCTTATATGGTACAGGACTAGATGTTAATGCTTGTGCGTCTGTGTTACAAACCACAAACTCAACATCCCGGATTCCCTGCCGAAACATGTGGTTAACAGCATTTCCACCACCACCACCAACACCAATCACCTTGATAATGGACTGATTATTGATGGGTAAGTCAAATTTTACGTTGCCTATATTAAACATATCGGTTGTGTGGGCTCTTAAATAATATCTTTCTAAACTTTAACTAAAACCGCTGATATCAATAACATTTAATAATCATTCTTATCCTCCAGATCTTCTGACAGCCATGTTCGGATTTTTCCAAATAATCCCCCTCCATTGTTTGTCTTAGGTGGATCATTGCGTGGTGTAACGGTTGGTTTAATTTGCTGATAACGGTTCTCTCTTGCATCTAGTGCATGAAATCCAACTAAGACCATCCCGACAGCTGTGGCATAGCAAGGTTCTTTGATAAAACTAACAGGACTTAATCCCAAGTGTTCTCCTGAATTACCAATTCGTGTTGGCATATCCGTTAGTTCTTCAAATAATTTATCTATATTCTGAAGTAATGCAGTTCCTCCTGTCAGTACGATCCCCACATTCCGAATACGGCTTTTATAACCTGACTTTTCAATTTCCATGTACACCATCTCAATTATCTCAGTCAGACGTGCTTCTATGATTTGAGCTACATTTTTCATGGACACCAGTGTAGGTTGGCGATCCCGTAAGCCAGGAACAACAATCCGGTCTTTGTGGCTTGTGAACTCAGGCGTTGCCATGCCGTATTTAACTTTCATTACCTCAGCCTGATTACGGGTTACTCCACATCCATGAGAAATATCCCGAGTAATTACATCTCCTCCAAAAGGTAATACAGCTACATGTCGAACAATTCCCTCATGGTAGATTACCACATCTGTAGTTCCTCCTCCAATATCAACCAGTACAACACCTTGTTCTTTTTCATCTTCACTCAATACTGCAAGCCCTGAAGCCAATGGAGAGAAAAATACTTTATTTACTTCAAGGCCTGCACGACGCATACAAATCCCCAGATTTTGCATCACAGTTGACTGCACACTGATTACATAAAAGTCTGCATCAAGTCGTACTCCCAGCATTCCAACAGGGTCTATTACTCCACTCTCTCCATCCACACGATATTTTTGCGGAAGTACATGAATGTTTTGGCTGCCCAATGGAGGTGTGACACGCTGCATATCTTCATTAAGCTGAGCAACATCCTGAATACTAATCTCCTCCTGCGTATTCCGGCGGGTCAATCCCAGCCGATGTTGTATACCCTTGATATGTATGCTGTCGATATTAACATTTACCTCTCCCACACTAATGTGGCCTTCCACACTGGTTTGTAGTTGATGTATTGCCTGATGAATCGCTTCTGATGTACGATCAATTTTTGTAACAATGCCTGAACGAACCACTCCCTCTTCCAGAGGTGCTTTACCAAACCCCAGAACCTCTATTTTTCCATACTCGTTTTTACGGCCTGCAATAACACACACCTTGGTGGTGCCAATATCGAGACCCACTACAATTTTATCGTCCATGTTGCTGCTCTTATCCCGCCTTTGTCGGGATGAGTGTTATTTCTGTAAGACTAGTCAGTTGCCCTCCTGTTTCAGAAACTTTTTTGAATGACCTAAATAGTATTTTTTAATGCAAAAAGTCTGCTTTTGTAAACTCTGCCAGATTATTCACAGACAATCTGATTCTGATACGCAACATTCACTCTTCTGTACCGGTTCCATCCCTGAGCAGGCATCACTTTCTGGTAAAAAATCCGAATCTTTTCAAATTTTCGTTTAATATCAGTTGGAGTACCAAACTCAATAATTTGTCGGCCAAGTTGAGGATACATCTGAATTGTACCGTCCTCTAATATTACTACTTGTGTTATTAACGCTTTAAAAAAGCGCTCATTATCAATCTGCTGTAATAATTCAAAATATTCCTTTGCTGTGCTATCTGCTTGTAAATTTTTATGGAGCAGCTTCTTTAGACCTCTTCCCTCTACTAATACAACCCTTGCTGTAAATCTTTCAGATAGAGGTAATATTTCTCCATCTTCACTAATGTATGCATCTGGAACATGGCTATCCGTTACACGGGCAATAGGTCGATTCTGCTGAATTATAACATTCAGCTTTCCCATCAGATCCACATATACCTGGCAACTTTTAACGAATTTATTGGTTTTAAGCCTTAATTCCAGATTTTTCAAATTTATTTCCTTAAAGGATTGACCATCAATTCGTTCTGTTCCGTTATTTGTTAATAAAGCTAAAACATCGATATCATTGATGAAATAGGTATCATATGCATCCTCAATGTGAATATTAATTCCCGAACAAACTTTATTATGTTGTTTATTTTCTACAAAGCCAATCAGAATAAAAAAGCACAATGCTCCTGCTAGTATCTTTACAGGAGTTCTTAGCTTGATCTTCCCTAAACTACCAAACATAGAAAGCTTGTGTCTTAAATGAAAAATTTTAATCAGGCCTAATTCTAGTCTTTCGTTGCCAGACTAACAACCTCTATTTCTTTTCTGTTTCTGTAAGCCAGTCCCGGATTGGAATAATGAATGTGTCAATATCCCCTGCGCCCATCGTTACCAGAACATCCCGTCTTTTTTGTGTTAACACCTGCATCAAATCACTTTTACGGCAAAGTTGCTTCTCGGGTGACTTAATTTCGTTAAAAATTATTTCTGATGTCACTCCTTCTATAGGCTGTTCCCTTGCAGGATAAATATCTAAGAGTATAACTTCATCTGCTAAGCTAAGGCTTGTCGCAAATTCTGATGCGAAATCCCGGGTACGACTATACAAATGTGGTTGAAAGATTACAGTTACCTTCCGATCCGGATATAAAGCCTTTGCTGACTTAATAAAAGCTTCTGTTTCTGCCGGATGATGAGCGTAATCATCAATATAGATTGTTGAATCACTCCGATAGATATATTCAAACCTGCGCTTCACTCCCAGATATGTTCGCAAACCTTCCCGCACATTGGTTTCAGATACACCCAGCAATAAAGCTACTGCTGCTGCTGCTGTAGCATTCTCTACATTGTGAAATCCAGGAACCTGGATCTGCAGATCTTTAATTTTACCATTGGGTGTATCCAGATCAAATGTGAAATAAGGAGCCTCAATACGGATATTTATTGCTGAAAAGTCTGCTGGTTGTCCACAGGCATATGTGTATCCGTGAACATGCTCAGGAATTGCTAATTCCAGTCCTTTTTTTACGATAACAACTCCATCATTTTTGATCTGGGCCACAAACTCATGAAAGGATTTTTTTATTTCATCGTGAGTGCCATAAATATCCAGATGGTCAGCATCCATAGAGGTAACTACTGCCACATTTGGAAATAGGGTCAAAAAAGATCTATCAAATTCATCAGCTTCTGCTACAACCAATGGATCTTCATTACTGTCTGCCTTGCCCAATAATAAATTTGTGCCATAGTTTTGGGTAATTCCTCCCAGAAAAGCTGTACAGTTTTTTCCTGCTGCCGTCAAAAGATGGGCAGTCATGGAGGAAGTTGTGGTTTTACCATGGGTGCCAGAAATGCCAATGGTAAATAAATCCTGTGTGATTCGCCCCAGAATCTGTGAACGTTTCAATTCAGAAAATCCATTGGTTCGGAAGAAAATCAACTCTTTATGATCAGATGGAACTGCAGGAGTATATACAATCAGACAGTTCTGAGGGGCCCGGAATGATTCCGGAATAAGATTTACATCATCAATATAATGAACAGCGATACCTTCTTTTTCCAACTGTTCTGTAAGAGTAGTACGTGTGCGATCATAGCCAGCCACTTCGCATCCATAGTGACGGAACCAGCGAGCCAAAGCACTCATACCTATGCCTCCAATACCGATAAAATAAACTCTGGAAATATCTTTTAAGTACAAGGTTCGTAAGGGTTATTTGATTGGCGCAAAGGTAGTGAAATTTCGCGTATGGTTTTTTGCGAAAAAACAGGTTTTTAATTTTGTTTTATAGAAAGAACGAATAGCAATACTTTTTATTTAATTCCTTAATGCAAGTGTGACAAAAATTATAGTCATGTTTTTTATATTGTTCTTTCTTCTATCTATCTGTTAGTCAAATTGAAATGGCAATAAAGAAAAAAGAAACCTATTCAAAACAACAAAAAGATCACATAGTAATAAGCAATTCTCCTGTATTCCTTAAAGATCACTCTGTTATGATTACTAAAAAACTTATGTACAATTTTAGATGTATACTGTATAAGGTATACGGTTAAAAGGATATTACCAAAAAAACTTTTGTACATAATGGTAATATCAAAGACATTCACTTTGTATCAGGTAATGCGAAGAAAGGAGTATTGGGAGTTAGTATGGAAGTAAAGAATAATGGATGTAGATCTAACATATAATAGGAAAATACATACAATTCTCAATTTGCAAAGTGGAGAAGTATACACTATGTTAAAAGGGAAATATTAATTTTCCAATTAAAGTTTGCTTTATAATTATTTTCTCACCTAATTTCAAGTATAAGAAAGTACTATCTCTTTAACCCAAACCAGGTCATTTTTATGAAAATAACAGTTGTAGGTGCAGGAGCTGTCGGAGCTACCACCGCTGATAATATTGTTCGTCGCGAGCTGGCAGAAGAAGTTGTATTAGTAGATATCAAAGAAGGATTAAGTGAAGGAAAAGCATTGGACATGTTTCAGACAGCCACGTTGCTGGAATTTGATACCAAAATCACCGGTTCAACAAATGATTACAGTAAAACTGCCGGATCAGATGTAGTGGTAATTACATCAGGTATTCCACGCAAGCCAGGAATGACCAGGGAAGAGTTGATCGGGACCAATGCCGGAATTGTAAAATCAGTAGTAGACAACGCCTTAAAATATTCGCCAGATGCCATATTTGTCATAGTCTCTAATCCTATGGATACTATGACGTATCTAACATTGAAAGAATCTGGACTACCCAAAAACCGGATCATTGGTATGGGAGGTATTCTGGATAGTTCACGCTTTAAAACTTATCTGTCATTGGCTATAGGATGCCAGCCTAATGATCTGCATGCTACTGTAATTGGTGGTCATGGAGATACAACCATGATTCCATTAACCCGACTGGCAACCTATAATGGAGTACCTGTAAGCCAATTCTTATCAGCAGATCAATTAAAACAAGTTGCAGCAGACACAATGGTGGGAGGAGCTACACTAACTAAGCTGATTGGTACATCTGCCTGGTATGCCCCTGGTGCTTCTAGTGCGCTGCTGGTAGAAAGTATTGTCAGAGATCAGAAACGTGTATTCCCTTGTTGTGTTTATTTGGATGGAGAATATGGTCAAAGTGATATTTGTCTGGGCGTTCCGGTAGTGATTGGCCGTACAGGATGGGAGAGGATTATAGACTATAAACTAAACTCGGAAGAGCAAGATGCATTTAGTAAGTCGGCTGATGCAGTACGTAATATGAATAACGTTTTAGCTACATTATCTCTGTGAAATATAAAAAAGGATAAAAGCCTGTATATAGGCTTTTATCCTACAAAAGATTTTATAGTCTTCCATATAGAATTTGTAAGATTATTTACATCTGGAGATACACGGAATCTTAAGATAAGAAATCCAAAAACAAGCAAGATCAATACAGAGCGTAAAAATAATGTAAGGATTACCTGTAATGTATTTGCTGTTGGAAAAGGCAAAAAAAGAATACTTGCTAAAGTAATAGCTGTTATAACGATTATGCTTAGAGTTTGCCTACTAAAAGGATGAATTTTAAATTTATCCCATACATACCAAACCCGTACAGAACAATAAACCAGAGTTGTTAGTGAGGTTGCCCATGCTGCACCATTGATATCATATAACGGAATGAGAATCTTGTTTGCTGCAATACTAAAGATAGCCATAATGATTACAAAAGTTGTAATTACACGATAATAAACAGAGTAAAGTAGTATTTCAGCATTTAAGCCCGTTGACATATCTAGCAGTTTCGCAATACAAATACTTAGGACTACATACTTGCCTTCACTAAAAACATCTTTTCTTGGTATAATACTAAATATCTCATCAATATTGCACCAAATACCCAGAAAAAATAAACAGCCAATAATAGCCTGATTAAGAGCTGTCTTCTGATATAATTCTTTCATCTTTCCTATGTCATTTTGTTGGATTGCGGCAGACAGAATAGGAACTGAGATTTGTGTTAATGTTTTTTTGGGTATCTCAATAATACTGGCGATATAAGTAGTGATTACAAAAATCCCTGTACTTCTAAGCCCACTTTCGCCGGCTAGCATTACTCTATCTACAAAGAGCACAATGTTTTGCCCAAGTCCTCCCAGAATGATAAATGTACCAAAAAAAAACATAGACTTAAATAGACTCCCTTGAAAATAACGCTTATCAAATGCAATAAAGAGCTTACCTAAATTCTTAATATATAGAAACAAAATAATAACTCCAATTCCATACGAGGCTACAAGCAGATACATCATAAGCTGAAAATCAATCCAGCCAAATGCGAAAATAAGAATCAACAGTATGTTTGCAATCTTCAGATATATTTCACGAACAATAGTAGGAACTGTAATACGGGCATGATTGCGACAATATACCTCAAGTACAGAAATATAAACCCAGAAAGCAGTTAGGGGGATACTCAAAAAATGATACTGGAGAATTAAAGGAGATTCTTTTGAGAAGTAATTGGCAATGACATCCTGAAAAAGCACATACAAACCTGTAAATGCTAGTATACCCAGCAATGGATACAGTAATAAAAACACCAAAAAGCCATGATGTTTCTGAACTTCGTTTCGGAATTGAGAAAAGAATTTATCAGCAATGTAAGGAGTTCCTAAATGTGAAATTGCTGCAAAGAGTATACTATTTTCAAGCAAAAGCCTGGATAAGGCCATTTGCTCTACAGAAAGATATTTTGTTGAAACAAAGAGTTGATTAATTACTCCAATTCCTACTCCAATATATGCAACAATGCTAGCCTTAAGACTCTGACGAATGATGACACCCATGAAATTATATTTTTATCCCTACTCTGCCTGTGTAATCAATTCTGTTTAAAAGCATTGTTACATTCTTTTCTTTAAAATAAGAGTCCACTGCTTCTCTGGCACCCTGCCAATGTCCATAATCGTCAATAATTAATACCCCATTTTTAGAAAGTATTGGGAAAAGATGTAACAACTCGTGATATGTAGAATCATACCAATCAGTATCTAATCTTAACAAAGCAACCTGATCAGGTATTACTCCTGGAATGGTATCTTCTACCTTACCTTTTACAAATTTTATATTATCAGGTGAATATCCTGTACCCAATATATTTTTCTGTACTTCATCCAAGGGTGAATAGCACCAAGTATTTTCCTGTGTGGTTTGGCTATCCTTCCAAGTACCAAATGCAGACTCTCCATCTATCGTTTTATCCTTAGTTGTAGGCTCTGACATTCCTTCAAATGTATCATATAGATATATCTGACGATTAGTAATTCCACGAGCAAGTAAAGTATAAATCATTACCATTGTACTCCCTCCTTTCCAGACACCACATTCTACAATTGCTCCTGTAATATTCTGTGAAATAATGTATTCAGTTGCTTTATAGGCAGCATACATTCGTTCTACAGATGTCAGTGTATAAGGACGACACTTTTTATAAATCTCAATAAACTCCTCCTCTAGTTCATTCCCAACAATTTCATTATAGATTTGTTGCTTATGGCTAATAACTCTTAATCCAGATTTATGAAGGATGTTTTTCAGAAGTGTTTTAATCATGATAAGTAGATAGAATTTATAAATAGGTTGTTACAAAGTAAAACAGGTAAAATAAATAAACAAAAGATCTTGATTTTTGAGCAAATGCAAAATAATTATCACTCTAATAAGCAGCACTTATCTTACTCTGAATTTGCTGATCAAAACCATTACTACGATCTTATTCTTCTTTGCAACTTATACTTTTTTTAAAACAGCTGTCAATTTTTGAATCTGCAATTTCATATCATATTCATGAATCATCTTTTCTCGGGCTTGAGCCCCCATTTGGCTCGCCAAAGCTGGATTCTCGAGTAATGTTATCATATGACTAGCCATAGTTCGAAAATCACCTTCATTTACAAGGAGGCCTGTTACACCATGTGTCACAGCATCCTTTATACCAGCATGGGTAGTACTTACTATTGGTAAACCCATAGAAGAAGCTTCTAAAACAGATGTAGGAGTTCCTTCTGAATCATTATTTACTGGATTAAACATGGAATGTTGTACAAAAAGTCTTGCTTGTTTCAGATAGGACATTATCTCATCAGGCGTTTTAATACCAACTAATTGGATAGAGCTTTGCAATCCCATCTCCTGGATCATTTGCTGGCACTCATCCCATAGTTCACCCTTTCCAATCATAACAAGTTTTGCATTCGGGCATTTTTCGAGAACAAGCTGAAATGCTTTAATCGTGAGATGTGGTGCTTTTTTAGGCGTAAAACGTCCCACTGCAACAACCAACTGTTGAGCATTTTCAGGATCAGCACCCCTAAACTTCTCTGTAATGACTCCACATGAAATAAAGTGCACCTTTTTTTTATCGGCTCCTAACTCTACCAATTGATTTACCATATCTCTGGATACAGCAACAATTGCTTTGGCATATATGAAAACTTTTTTATAGGAAGAACCGTATTGTTCAAGCGTGTTCTTATCAAAGGCATCAAAGCCGTGAAAATGAACAACTAATGGGATATTTCTTTTCTGACAAATATCCAAAACACTACATCCTGTTATTCCATACTCAGCTAAAACAACTTCTGGCTGTATTTTTAACAAATACTTATCGAGAAAGGAGTTATATAATGAAGGATAGAGGCCTGAGAATACTCTCTTTGTAAAAATACGTATAGGCTCAGATAGTGGAAAATCAAAAATTGATTTATCAGATTGATCTAAATATGGTCTCCAACCTCCTGTTAGTGTTGCAACTGGTTTTAAATATGCTTTATGATATTGAATGAATGTTTCAGAATACGCTTCTTTATTAGGATATAAAAGACAAAGTTTCATTTCTTGGCCCTCGCTACTACTATATATGTACAGGCATCTGCATCCTTACTTTTTTGTGAGGTTGTTTTATCAAACAAGCCAATGAGAGGTTGCATAAAGAGTGCCAATAGTGGACGTGAAAATTTAGGAATTTTAAACAAAAATCCATCTTGGAAGAGTTGTAAGCCCATCGCAGCTCTTCCAATAATGCCTTTGAAATAGATAACCTCAAATCCATTTTCTGATATGAGCTTTTGTAATCCGGCTGATGTCCAACGCCAATAATCTGTAGGATCAGGATGAAACATCCAATATCCATGTGTTGTCAAGATGAGCATTCCATCTGATTTCAAGATCCTTTTGGCTTCTGAAAGATAAAATGGAGGGTCTACCACATGTTCTAATACTTGAGTTGATAATACAATATCAACTTCATTATCTCCCATCTGAATTTTACCTGTTGGAGTAATATGGATAGCAGCCCGTTTATTCTCTTCCAAATCTATACCGATATACTCTTTTACATGTGGGTGTAGAAGAGGTTGGTATGGAGTATTTCCACAGCCATAGTCGGCAAGAACCAGGTTTTTTGAATTTTTTAAAAACTTTTGAATTACTGTTTCAATCAATTTACGTAATTGAATTAAATAATACCACCTAGGATTTAAAAAACCAGGATATAGTCTCTGAACGCCCTCTTCCCGTTCATGCATAAGAAATAAAAATGTTATTTAAGTGAAAACAATTCTCAAAACTACGTATTAAAAAAAGATCTTCAAAGCTTGAAACTTTTGTCACAATAGAATCTTTATCAGTAGTTATATATCTATCAGTATTCAATAATGAAAAATATACCTGTATAATCTATTATACACTAAAACGATGTGTAAATTTGGCCAAAATTTAAATTATGGAAGATATTATTCGTATTGGCACCCGAGGGAGCGCATTAGCCTTGTGGCAAGCTTACCATATTTCAGACTTGTTAGCTAGTGGGGGATTATCTACTGAAATTGTTAAGATAGAAACACAGGGCGATAAGATCCTGGATCGGTCACTCTCCAAGATTGGTAGCAAAGGTGTATTTACAGCTGAGTTGGAAGATGCTTTGTATACTAATCGAATTGATATTGCTGTGCATAGTGCCAAAGACTTGCCCTCTGAATTACCAGATGGATTAGAAATTATTGCTTTTACAGAGCGGGAACGTGTAAATGATGTACTTGTAAGCTTTAATAAAGAGATTTCACTCACAGATGGCAAGCCCTGGATAATTGGGACTTCATCCACACGTCGTGTAGCAATGCTTCAGCATTATTATCCTTACTTAAAAACAACAGATATGCGAGGCAACCTGCAGACCAGAATGAGAAAACTGCAGGAAGGTCAATGTGATGCACTAGTATTGGCCTTTGCAGGAGTACATCGTATGGAGTATGACGAGCATATTGTGGCTTATCTGCCTACAGATACCTTTACACCCGCGGTAGGGCAAGGTAGTGTAGCCGTTGAGGCTTCTGTAAAGTTGGAACCGTCAAAACGCCAGAGAATCCGGACCTTGGTTAATCACCCAACTACTGAGATAGCACTTCGTACAGAACGGGCTTACCTTAAAAGACTACAGGGAGGATGTAGCATTCCTTCTTTTGGATTGGCTAATTTTGATTCACAGGAAGATACAGTAACGTTACAGGCAGGTATTATTAGTTTGGATGGAACACGGCTGGTTGCTAAATCTCTGCAACAGTCCTCTGCTAATGCTGAATTAATGGGCTATCAAATGGCTGATGAGATTTTAAACTCTGGTGGTGCAGAAATTTTGCGCAAGATCAGAGAACAACAGATGCTTAATAAATAAAAAATCAGGAAGAACCATAGTAACATATGGTTCTTCCTGATTTAAGTAAGTGCAAGTTGTGTTAACAATTGTTTCATATAGTTTGCAGATTCTGCTGATCCTTCCGCTGGAGCCCAAGGGGCAAACTGTTTGTCATTTAATACATTATAAGGGCCATCTTTTAACTCATATACTACCGTTCCTGCTTCTAATGTAATTAGTGTATGATACGTACGAGGAGGAATTTCCAGGCCAAAGTTGCCTTTTAATGGATTTAACTCCATATGATCAATGATGTTGCCCATATCATCAAAGGCTATCACAAGTAATCTGCCCCGCAAGATTAAAAATGCTTCTCTTTTATCTGGATTTTCATGCTTGTGAGGGTGTACATATGTTCCTGGCTCCATCGCATTCAACATTCGATTCAACAAGTCATCGGGTGTATGATGGAAATTGTGATTCATTCTCAAGCGTAGTGACTTCTGGGCTTTTTCCGACACCTGATCTAACAAAGCTTGGTTGATAGGTATAAACATTATGGATAGTATGTTTGATTCTTTGTAAAGATATGGCTTAATATAATATATAAGATTGATATATTTAAGTTTTGTCATTCAATAAAACTTTTCAATCAAGTTAGTCAATCTGGCTATAGATAAAGACTTCCCTGATAAATACTTTTTGAAAAGAAGACGTTTTATCCTACCTTGCATTGTTTATAATAATTCTAAATACCAACATTAAATTAAATACCATTGGATTCCTCACAGGTTAAGACCATAGCAGATTTGCGTAAAGGTGAAACCGCTATTATATCTAAGATTGTTGATAATGAATTGGCATTGAAGCTTTTAGAAATGGGCTGTCTGCCAGGTGAATCTGTTACGCTACAACATATAGCTCCATTAGGAGATCCTATCTGTATTCGGGTTTCTGGCTATAGTTTGTCGTTACGTAAGAGGGAAGCTTCTGCAATTCAACTAGATAATGGCAAAAGTCATTCAGAACCATCCAATAATCATACTTCTGTGAGGGAAACCTCTAACTGGGTTTCATAATTTATTTAGTTAATTAGCTTGTTGTACCTGTGAAGTCTCATTATAAAATAGCATTAGTAGGAAATCCTAATGCTGGTAAGTCATCATTATTTAATCAACTAACTGGTTTAAGTCAGAAAGTAGGTAACTTTCCTGGTGTTACCGTTGATAAAAAAACCGGAACATGTCATCTCAATGATGTACATACTGCTGAAATAATTGATTTACCTGGTACATATAGTCTCTTTCCAAAGTCGCCGGACGAGCAGGTTGTTACAGATATACTTCTTAATCCCAAAGATGAGTGGTATCCTGATATGATTGTTGTAGTAGCTGATGCCTCTAATCTGAAACGTAATCTGTTATTATTTAGTGAAGTCAAAGACTTAGGAATTCCCGTTTTGCTGGCACTCAATATGATGGATGTAGTAAAGAAATCTGGTTTCCATATAGATCTTTCCTCTTTACAAAATAGCTTGAGAGTAGCAGTTATTACAACTAATGCACGTAGTGGAGAAGGGATTAAAGAATTAAAGCAGCAAATTATTACTACTCTTTCAGAAAAGAAACCACAATTATCTTCAGAAATCTTTGTTGATACTATTCAATTTCCGGAAGGTCTTACACAAAATATCCGGTCAAAGTTTGCTCTGCCTAATGACTATACAGCCGTTCAGTATGCACATCAGGCACAGGATGCTCACTTTCTGGATGATCAATCCCAACAATTTCTTGAGGAACAGAGACAAAGATATGGTTTTCAATCCCGCCAATGGCAAACAGAAGAGACATTGGCCCGCTATGCTAAAATTCGCCGGATTGTATCTGATGCAGTACATAAACCTTCTGCCTCTAAACAAAATCCTCTCACCACTCAATTAGATAATATACTCCTACACAGAGTCTGGGGATTTGTTATTTTTTTTGCTATTCTATTTTTAATCTTTCAGGCTATTTTTGCCTGGGCTCAATATCCAATGGATTTTATTGATGCAGAGATTGCTCAATTCACTGGATGGTTACATTCTGTATTACCACAGAGTATGTTAACAGATTTGCTTACAGATGGCCTTATTGCAGGTGTTGGAGGTGTCCTTATCTTTATTCCTTATATTGCTATCTTATTTGCTTTTATCAACATATTAGAGGAGACGGGATATATGGCACGTGTGGTCTTTATTACGGATCGTATCATGCGTACTTTTGGATTGAATGGTAAAAGCGTTGTACCACTTATTTCCAGTGTTGCCTGTGCTGTTCCTGCTATTATGGCTACCCGTAATATTGACAACTGGAAAGAACGCCTTATTACCATTATGGTCACTCCATTAATGAGTTGTTCGGCTCGAATACCTATCTATACTATTCTGGTTGCACTGGTTGTACCAGAACAAAAAGTGTTTGGTATATTTAACCTTCAGGGTATTATACTAATGGCGCTTTATCTACTGGGCTTTGTTGCGGCACTTGTTTCTGCATGGATTATGAAATTTTTTCTTCAGCGTAAAGATCGTAGTTTTTTGATCATGGAACTTCCTGATTATAAAACACCCAGATGGGGGAATGTAGGCTTGACAATACTGGAGAAAGTAAAAACATTTGTATTTGAGGCAGGCAAGGTAATTGTTGCTATCGCCACTGTACTATGGGTACTGGCTTCTTATGGGCCAGGTAATCAGATGGCTGAAGCAGAACAAGCTGTTCGGAGCCAGGCTAAAGAATCGACAGAACTGGAAGATCATGTTGCCGCAGCAAAGTTGGAGGCATCTTATGCAGGGCATTTTGGTAAATTTATCGAACCGGCAATACGTCCGCTGGGATATGACTGGAAAATAGGGATTGCCTTGATCAGTTCATTTGCGGCTCGGGAGGTTTTTGTTGGAACTTTATCTACTATTTATAGTGTAGGTAGTGAAAGCGAAGATATGACTACTATTCAGGATCGGCTTCGTTCTGAGGTTAATCCCCAAACAAATGGTCCTATGTATACACCAGCAGTAGCTTCTTCGCTTCTTCTATTTTATGCATTTGCCATGATGTGTATGAGTACTCTCGCAACGGTCTACCGCGAAACCAAAGGGTGGAAGTGGCCTATCATTCAGCTTGTATATATGACAGGTATTGCTTATCTGTCTGCATTTATTGTATATACTATTTTAAAGTGAAATTTTAAGGTTATATGAAAGCAATCTGGAACGGACAAATTATTGCAGAAAGTGATCAGACTATTGTCGTAGAAGGAAATCATTATTTCCCCCCACAATCAGTTCGAACAGAATTTTTTATACCTAGTTCAACTCATACTACCTGTCCATGGAAAGGAATTGCCTCTTACTACACGCTAGATGTTGAAGATAGTCAAAATAAAGATGCTGCCTGGTACTATAAGGAACCTAAGGAAGCCGCTCAACAGATAAAAGATTATATAGCGTTTTGGAAAGGCGTAAAAATAACAGAATAGTTTACCCTTACTTATCTCCTTGCTATTAGTATGTAGAAGTACTTGTGTCTAAAAGGTAGATTTGCCTACTTACAGTTTATTATCTTGTATTTCCATGATTCAAGTAGAGACGGTTACCAAATACTTTGGCAATAAAGTTGCTGTTAATGATGTTTCCTTTGAAGTTTCCAAAGGAGATACATTGGTCTTACTTGGCACAAGTGGTTCTGGAAAGACAACAACTCTACGAATGATCAATCGCCTTATTGAGGCTGACAAAGGCGATATATTTATTTCTAATCAGTCTATATATTCTCAACCTCCTGAGACCTTAAGAAAAAATATTGGTTATGTAATCCAGCAGGTGGGATTACTTCCTCATTATACAATTGCAGAAAATATTGCAATTGTCCCTAAATTACTGGAATGGAAAAAAGAGGACATTCAATTGCGAATATATGAATTATTACAAATGTTTCGTCTTCCAGAATCTGTTCTGACACAGCATCCTTCTCAACTTAGTGGTGGTCAGCAACAACGGGTGGGTTTAGCAAGAGCCCTCGCAGCCGATCCTCCTATTTTATTAATGGATGAACCCTTTGGTGCTTTAGATCAACTAACAAGAAATGCCATTTGTAAGGAATTTAAAATGTTGGCTGCTCTCAAAAATAAGACCATTGTATTGGTGACTCATGACATACAAGAGGCATTTGAACTTGGTGATAAAATAGGAATAATGGACAATGGACACATCCAGCAAATGGGTTCTTCTCAAGAGTTGCTCTTAACGCCTTCCCATGCTTTTGTGACCAAATTTTTGTCAGATCATCGGCTGATCTTAGAAATGAAAGCTACTAAGCTAAAGGAATTTTTTCCATTTGAGTCAGCATCCTCGAAATTATTAGATCAAACAGAAGAGATCACAGCAGATGCGTCTTTGTGGGATGCATTACAAAAGATTGCTGCCATAAATCATAAGAAGGCTTCATTTTTGAAAATGAAATCAGATAACACATGGTATCTTGTGGATACAGAGAAAGTGTGGCAAAAATTCTACATAAATAATTTTTTGGGTAGTAAAGAGAAAAAATAACCATGAACTCTTATTCTATAAGAATACATTTTAACAATTTGATAATAATATAATTTTTTATAACCAAGTAACTAAAAAATTATATTGCTCCTTTATAAACTATGTTTGTAACTTACCATAGAGTAAGTTAAATGTCATTAGTATATAACATTTTCTTAGTAAACTCTAAGAGATTGAATCTAAAGTACTGTCTGGCGTTATTATTGGATTAAATTTTTCTTGTATCTTCGGATTGCTTGCTGCCAATTGGCATAAACATCCTAAAATTAGTGAATTGTTTACAGTTAAACCGTTTCAACAAGCAATTCTATCAATAGTATCTAATTTCTATTCCCCAGCTTTCGTTTCTTTGAACATTCTCGTTTACCAATTCTCCCCATTAAAGCATTAAGTATGTTATTGCAGTAATCAAAGGAATATGCCTGATGTATATGTGTATAGTAAGATGGAAAAATTATATTCTAGCTTGTTTACCAGATATAATAACACTCTCAGAAAATTACCAATACTATTAAATTACCAGTAATATTTCTTACTGTTAGGAATTTAATATAAAATTAAGAATCAATAGGATACTTATAGTAATCCTTTTTAATTCATACTAATTAGAACTATTGTGCTCTTTTAAATCCAAAAATTATATTTAAGTTTGTGTGAGCCTTCTGTTAAAATATCTTTGAGTTTTTATAAAAGCTTTATATGGTTAATATATTTACCTATACACTTTTTAAAAGACTAATTTCCGTTTGAAGGATAATAATATAAAACCAAATCTAAGCAAGGCATTATTTTTACTACAGATTAGTAAAATACTTATCACTTATACAACCTCGCCTCTTTGCTTTACGTATATAGTTCAGAAAAATGCTATGTAAAAGAGGAATGTGTGGTTTTAAGTGATTATATCTATCAATTTATTTATGTAATAATCTGAGCTGTGTAGCCTCATGGTTTGTTTAACAAACCTTTTTTATATAAAAATGGAATATCAACTCAAAACCCCAGTCATCTTCATTATTTTTAATCGGCCTGATACAACAGAAAAGGTTTTTAATGCGATACGAGAAGCAAAACCTAAACAGTTATTGGTTGTGGCAGATGCGCCCCGACCAGATAGGCCGGAAGATATTGAAAAATGTGCTGCTACACGTGCAATCATTAATCGCGTAGATTGGGACTGTCAGGTCCTGACCAATTATTCAGAAGTCAATCTGGGTGCTGGTAAAAGACCAGCTACTGGTTTTGACTGGGCATTCAGCATCGTAGAAGAAGCTATTATTCTTGAAGATGATTGTCTTCCAGATCCTAGTTTCTTCAGATTTTGCGAAGAATTACTGGAGCGTTACAGATATGATTCACGTGTTATGTGTATCTCCGGACAGAACGTACAGTTTGGTCAAAGTAGAACTCCTTACAGTTACTATTTCTCACGATATAATCACGGATGGGGATGGGCAACCTGGCGTCGTGCGTGGCAACATTTTGATTTTCAAATGAAACTTTGGCCAGAGGCTCGGGAGAACAATTTGCTGGCAAGCGTTTTCGAAAATGAAAAAGGATTAAAGAACTGGACTGATACTCTTCAAAAAACATATGAAGGACAATTACCTGCTTGGGATTATCAATTTACGTTTGCGTGCTGGATGCAAAATGGGCTTAGTATATTATCAGATGTAAATCTGATCTCTAATATTGGCTTTGGTGAAGGTGCTAGTAATACTATGGATACACATAGTCCATATAATGCCGCAAAGACTTATCCAATGACATTCCCATTAAAACATCCTCCCTACCTGATTAGAAACAAAGAAGCGGATGCTTTTACTGAAAATACCCTATTTGATTATCACCCAAGTATACTTAAAAGAGTAAAACGCAAGCTACAGAAAGTGCTTTTGTAACCAAGCCGCTATGAAAATCTTACACTTTAATCAACGGGATGACGGAGGTGCAGGTCGGGCAATGATGCGCCTGCATCAGGGGCTACGAGCTAACAAAGTTGAATCATTTGCTTTTGTACAGGTCAAGACCTCAGATGACGAGTGGGTTTCATCCCCCCAATCTCTGATTGGTAAACTTTCTGCAAAACTTAAACTTAGCGAACATATTGCGCATCTTCCGCTACGTTTATACCAGGATAAGACGGATGGACATTTTTCTCCGTCTTTTGCACTTGAATCCCCTGTAACAGTCATTAAAGAACGTGATCCGGATATTATTCATCTTCATTGGATTAATCACGGATTTATTAACATTGAAGCACTTGCCAAGCTGAATAAGCCGATAGTATGGACACTTCATGATATGTGGCCTTTTACAGGAGGTTGTCATTACAGCAATGAATGTACAGCATACAAAAGCCAATGTGGAAGTTGTCCTGCCTTAGGTAGCCAGAAAGAAAATGATCTTTCCCGAACTATCTGGAAGCGCAAAAGTAAAGCATGGAAAAATCTGAATCTTACAATAGCTGCTCCCAGTAACTGGATGGCGAATTGTGCAAGGGAAAGCTCTCTATTTGGTGAGTTACCAATAGAAGTGATACCTAACGGGTTGGATACAAGTGAGTTTAAACCTGTTGACAAAAAAATGGCTCGCCAATTGATGAATCTTCCACAGGATAAACATCTGGTTTTATTTGGAGCGGCCAATGTACAGGATGTGCGAAAAGGAATGCATTTACTATTGCCGGCATTGGACAAATTGCATAGTAATGGATTAAAAGATAAAATAGAGTTGATGGTGTTTGGTGCAGCCTCTACTCAAATGCAGGATGTGGAGTTTAAGATTAATTCTCTGGGACGCTTGAATGATAACATTTCACTATCTCTGGCATACTCTGCAGCAGATGTATTTATAGCACCATCTCTGGAAGATAATCTTCCAAATACGTTGGTAGAATCATTAGCTTGTGGAACACCTGGAGTTGCATTTAATGTTGGTGGAATTCCAGATATCATTGATCACAAACACAATGGTTACCTGGCTACACCGTTTGAACCAGAGTCTCTGGCAGAAGGTATCCGGTGGGTATTACAGGCTGATGAGAGCCATGCACTACGTATTAATTCTTATCAGAAAGCAGAACAAATGTTTGAGTTATTATCACAAGCTCGTCATTATAAAAAGTTATACGATACTATTCTCGCAAAGAAAAAATAATTAAAAGAAAGGGCTGGTATTTTAATAGTACCAGCCCTTTCTTTGATTAAAGAGAGTATAAGTATATCATCAGCTTTAAGCGTTATCTTTTTTCCATTCCTGAAAACGTTCATCTATTTTTTTCTTCATAAGATCATAGTTCTCCCAACTATCTTCTACATGATACATAGTAGGGTATGACTTACATAAAGTTGCAATGTAATCGTCTACATAATCTCCTATCAGGTAATAGTCTTCAGAGAAGTCATTTCCTTCCTTATTAAACATATCAGGACCGAGATGTCCATCCCAGATCTCACTTAGTACAGTGCAGCTTATCTGACGATTCTGAAAACGAAACATTTGAATTTCAGATTCATCTAGAAAGAACTCACTATAGAGATGATTCTCAATCATCCAGCCAATGTATATCCCAATATGTAAATATGCTTGCTCTATAGGCAATTCACTGGGAAATTTTCCTAAAAAGTGCTCTTTCGCCTGATCGTAAACCGTAGCAGCCTGAGAATTTGTCTGATTCTTCATAGATAAAGGAATGATTCAAAAGAATGCTAAAATTAACTATTTTCTTTGATACACTATCTATCAGGTTGCAATTCATATAGCTATTTATCAACTATATAAGTAAGATTGCAAGAGTTTTGTAGAAACATTGGGGTCAGATTACTATTTATATTAACACATTTTTAGTAATTTGAATTTGATTCTTTCTTTTTTACAATCATAAGTGTTAGTCAATGGCAGTTTTTGAGGCTGTGACTTATTCTTTGCAAATTTTTTTGCAGATAAATGGCAGTGTGTCTTTTTTCTTCTTTTTCTCTTAAAAACAATTATGCGCATTTCCGGCAAATAGCTGGAACATTGTTGGTTATTGCCATTTGCATAGTAAATGTAAGTGTGCTGGCTGCCCAAACCCCCAATGTGGATACATTAAATGCACAGTCACAAAGGCTCCTTGAAAACTCTCCCGAACAATCCCTCCGGTTAAGTTTACAGTCAGTACAACTTTCCCTCAAAACAAATTATTTATCGGGTCATACAAAAGCACTTAATCTGGCAGGCTTAGGATATTACCACCTTAATAACTACAAGAAATCACTTCAATATTTCTCTCAAGCCTTAGATAAAGCCCTGGTACGTAGACAAGACCCGGAAGCTGGGGATGCTTATGAATATCTTGGGCAGGCTTATTTTGGGTTTGGGGATTATGATCAATCTCTAAGTCTGTTTTTTAAATCCTTACGTATTCGTGAAAAAATTCGGGATAAAAAAGGCACTGCTCAATCTTTAACTCTGATAGGTAGTGTATATGAGGCTTCTGGAAAGCTGGATAAAGCACTGGAGTATTACCAGAAAGCATTAAAATTATGGACTACATTGGAAGATGCTACAGGCCTTGCAATAGTATATAATCATTTGGGACAGTTATACGATAAACGTTCTGAATATAGCCATGCCCTGGAATATCTGACAAATTCCCTGTCCATCTATCAGAAACAGAAATCGGAGCGAGGGATCAGTCAGGCTTTACATTCTATAGGAGAGGTCTATTTCCATCAGAAAAAATATGACTTTGCGATCAATTATTATTTTCGGGCTTTAAAACGAGAGCAACGTCTCCAGCTTTTGCATGCGGTAGCACGCAGTTATAACAGCATTGCAGCTTGTTATTATGAAACAGGCAAATATCAACAGGCTATATTTTATTATGAGAAAGCGATTGTGAAAGGTCGCAGGGCACAAACCAGGGATCCGCTAATGAATGCTTATCTTGGACTTGCTTCCAGTCAGGATGCCTTAAAGAATTACAAAGAGGCATATAGTAACCATCGTATTTATAGTCAGATCCGGGATTCTATATTCAATGCCCGGACAAATGTTGAAATTGCAGAGGTAGAGGCCAAATACTTGCTTGAAAATCAACAGCAGGAAGTTGAGCTTCTCAGAAAGGAGAAACGTATTAACACAATTACATTGCGAGAAAACAGAAACCTGACATACCTGATGGGTGTATTGCTGGTTGCACTACTATTTTTAGCAATAGTATTAATAAGTCGCTTTAGGATTAAACAACGCTCAAGTCATTTACTGGAAAACAGAAACCAGATTATTTATACCCAGAATGTAGAATTGCAGGAGACCAATCTGAAACTTACCGAGTCAGAAGCCAGTTTGCGTAGTTTGATTGCAACTAAAGACAAGTTCTTTACAATCGTTTCACATGATTTACGGGGGCCGTTAAATTCGCTGGCTGGTCTATTTCAGGTACTGATAAAACATATTGACCATTTTGATAAAAACGAACTGAAAAAGTTTGTTCAGGATATGAATACCAGTGTAAAAAGTGTATTGGATTTAGTTGAAAACCTTCTGCACTGGTCCCGAACACAACGTGGTGGTATCCGATATGAACCGGAGCTACTTTTACTAGATGATATAATTCATGAATTACTATCAACAGTAGGAGTAATGGCCTCCAACAAAGGAGTACATCTTTTAGTAGATGTATCCTCAGATAATCATATCTATGCAGATAAAAACATGTTATTGTTTACTCTTCGAAATTTAGTTGATAATGCTATCAAATTTTCGCACATAGGGGGAAATGTGATTATTTCAACGAATTACAAAGATAACCTGATCGAAATCTCTATCGCTGATAACGGAATCGGTATTTCACCGAATGATTTGCAGAAACTATTCAGGATAGATACATACCATACTACAAATGGTACAGCTAATGAGAATGGAACGGGGTTAGGTCTGATATTATGCCAGGAATTTGTAAACAGAAATGGTGGCGAAATTGGAGTTGTCAGTGAAGTAGGAAAAGGTACTACATTTTGGTTTACAGTACCAGCCCAAGTACTAGTGTCCACAGAAAGACAATAATTGTTTTCCTTCAACTTTACTCTTTAACAATTCTCCTGAGAAATTGTAAGTTTTTGTACTTTTGCTAAAAGTTTTATCAAAAAGATTTCTCTATGTCTGAAGTTATCGCCAACAATATCAAATATCTTCGTAGGATGAACGGGTTAACACAGGAACAATTTGCCCGTAAGATTGGAATAAAACGATCCTTGTTAGGTGCTTATGAAGAAGGTAGAGCAAATCCAAATCTGGAGAATCTTACTAACATAGCTAAGATTTTTGGTACTACAGTAGATAATCTGATAAAGAATGATATTCGGAACTTACGGGAAAAGCAAGGGATACCTATACCTCAGCCTGCACCACAGTTAATGGAACCAAATGATCCTAATCCTCCTAAACCTGTAGCATCCATTATCGACAAATATTATCAGCCACAAGCTGAGAATCCGATACTTACTTCTCCAACATTTACACCTACACATAAGACTGAACCCGTTAATACTAATACACCCTATACTCCTCCATCTAATGATTTGTTCCAAAAGCCACAATCTTCTCTGTTTCAGAAAAGTCTGAATGAAGAGGTTTTCTGGATTGCTCAAAAAGATGTTGCGGGCTATCTTACAGGTTATGCATACAAAGACTATCTGGAAAAGCTTCCTCAGCTTTCACTACCTACTTTGCCATCAGGAAAATATCGGGCATTTGAAGTGGGAAGTGATTTTCCTGTAGCCGGAGCTACTGTAATTGGAGAATTTACTCCTAACTGGTATGATATTCGGGATGGACAACACTATATTATTGTATTACACAAACAAGGTATTTTATACAGACGTATTTATAACCATGTAAAGATCAAAGGAACAATTCTGTTGTTGTCAGACTCTGCAACTATTCCTACCATTGAAGTGCCTGTAAAAGACGTATTGGAATTATGGGAAGCACGCCAATATATTGGCTTATCAATGCCAGAGCCTAAGACTTCTTTGCCGCTGGAAAGACTAATGGCATTAGTAGCCGAGCTGCAGCGAGAAATAGAAAGTCTTCAAAAATAAGCAAATACTTATCTGTAAAGGTTGACGTTCATTCTTGTTAAGAAAGTTTGTTTTTGTGCATCTCAACTTCTTGTTGTAATGTATTTATCTTCTGCTGCATTTCACTTTCTTTTATTTTTTGTTTATCAAGCACTTTCTGCATAATCTTCTTTTGCGACTCAATCAGTGCATCTGCCCGTGCTTTTTCTTCTTGTTTTGTGCGTTCAATCTCACCATTCTTTATCTGAAGTTCTTCTTTGGTCAGTTGAATCTCCTCCAGTGTTGCCCGTAATGTTTCTTCTTGCTGGCGTAATTGTTCCTCATTTCTATGAGCTTCATGCAATAGCTGTTCAATTTCAAGTTGTTTTGTTTCCATCTCCCGCCGGGTAATTTCCAGTAACTCCAAACTATTTACAAGATCACTCTCTCTTACTTTTGATTGAGCATATAACTCCTCCATCTCTCTTGTTTTTCGCTCCATTTCTTCTTGTGTTGCCGCCAGTTCTTCCATGTTCTGGCGCATTTCTTCTTCCTGACTGCGCATTTGCTCAGTTTGCCACTGAGATGCTTCCAATAGTTGTTTGGTTCTTTCGTTGATTCTTGTAGTTGCAATCGTAGAGGCAATACTTTCTCCTATTTTTTCCAGAAATTCCCGTTGATATAGAGGAATTTCTTCAAATGATGCTATTTCTAGTACACCTTCAACTTTGTCATTTACTTTCAGTGGAATAATTGTTAAACAGGTAGGATTCGCTTTGCCTAACCCGGAGGTAATCTGGATGTAATCCTGAGGAAGGTCTGTTAAGTATAATGTGTCAATTTCCTGTACTGCTTGCCCTACCAGACCTTCACCAATTTCAAGGCGCTTTTTTAGGTATTTCTTTCGTTCATAAGCATAACAGGCAATCAGTTCAATAAACGCATCCTGAGTATTCTCACTTTGAACCAGAAATAATCCTCCCTGGTTTGCGTTGATGTATTTTACCAGTTTGGAAATTAGTATTTCATAGAGATGGACTGTATCATTACTCTCTTTGCGTAATATATCTGCAAACATGGCAAGTCCATCTGATACCCATTGCCGCTGTTGATTTATACGTTGATTCTCTTCTACTTCTTTAACATAGCTATTCAGCTTCTCTTCTTTCTCCTGTAGTAAAAGTTGCTGAGACTGCATTGTATCAATTAGTTTACTACTATTTGTAATAGTATTCTGATGGCTTTTTTGCAAAACGTATAATCCTGCTGAAAGAACCATAATACTAGTAAACGCATATAAGAAGATCTGTTCTGATGTTTGAATAAAAGAATAATCGACTCCTGTTTCAATCCAATCTCCTCCAATATGAATGCACAACAGACAAATGATATGAATACTTAGTGTAAATGTAAGCTTCCATCTTTCTGAAAGATCAAATAATAGCCAGGGAATGATTGTGATAATGACCATTACAATGATTAAACCTGTTATATATTCTCCATTGGAAGGTTGGAGCAAAATATACAATAATGTGGTAGATATACTTGTAAACAAGCAAGTCATTATTCTAGAAAAAGAATAAAAGCCAAAGGCATTAAGAGCCACAATTACTGCAAAAAACACAGAGTTAACTATGTAACCATTTCGTAAGACATCCGAATGATTATAGGTAACCAAAACGTTCACAAAGGAAGCCACAAAGCCAATCAATGCAACTGAATTAGATATGCGAATCTTATCCTGTATATACTCGGTTTGAGTTGCTTTGACACCAGTACTGGTAATAATGGTTAATACATTCATTTGATTACCCGTTTGCCTTTAAGAAAAGGAGATTTAAACAAATTTCATGATAACCGATCTGAAATAAGAATCATATACAGTACTTTTATTACACATATGGCATTTGTTTATATTATGTTATTGATAGTACTTTATAATGATTTTCTTTAATAAGGTTAAGTTTCTTTGAGTAAGATCCTGTTAGTTATACTAAATGGTTGTAGGATGCTAAATATAGAGTTGAATATAGTTTCTATGCAGGATAAGTAATTGCACTTCTACACGTAACAGATTGAATACGCACTATAAACTAGTGTAAATCAGAAAAATAATATTTTCTCTGAAATTTATCAGATAGATAAAGATGTGAGATTTTGACAGAAGAATTAATAAGTTACTTAAGGATCTACAAATTTGTTACCAATCAAACTTATATCGATTCAGGAAAGATAGATGATTTATATCATACTCTAGATCTGCAATAACAAACTACCTACCTAGTTTAGGTAAAGAAAACGTGAATATAGATCCTTTGCCTTGTTCGCTGGTTACACGAATTGTACCATTGTTCTTTTCCAGAAGTTCCATGCAAAGTATAAGTCCAAGGCCGGAGCCTTTCTCATTTGAAGTCCCTAGTGTTGTAAAATGATTACCTAGCTGAAAAAGCTTATCAGTTGTGTCTGCATCCATTCCTATTCCATTATCTATAACAGATATTTCTACCTGATCTGGTGTTTCTTTTGCCTGTATCTTAACTGTTCCTGATTGATTGGTAAACTTGATGGCATTCACCAAAAGATTTCGCAGTACCATCATAATCATCTGATCATCTGCAAATGCATACGTTCTGGGTGATACCTGATTTTTAATTACTATGGCTTTGTCTGCTGCCATGGTTGCAATTTGTGCCACACTTTCATTGGTAAGATTGTATAGATCTACAGGGGCTGGCATAAAGTCAAGACGTCCCATCTGGAACTTCGCCCAACTAAGCAGGTTCTCTAATAGCTTCTGTAGGTTCTGTGCTGCCTTATGCAGATGTAATGTCATTGATTTTTGATCTGTTTCGGCTAGATTCGGTTCGAGTAGAAATTCAGAAAGGCGTACAATATTTGATGTTGGACCTCTTAGATCGTGGCTAATGATTGAAAAGAATTTATCTTTATTCAGATTCAGTTCTGTTAGATTAGACTCTACTTTCAAACGTTCTTCTCTATCACGGAAAAATATAAAGAGACTAACTATGCCAAAAAGTAATGCAATGCTTACAGATACAATATTTAAATACAAGGATCTTTTTTGCTGTTCAATAGCCGCTCTACGAAAATTATTCATTTTAAGCGTTTCCAATTCTGCCAGCTGAGCAGCAGTCTCTTTTATTTTGACAACATAAACAGAATCTGTTAGTGTGTTTTTTTTGAGGCTTTGATTTTGTTTTATCTTTTCCCACCTGTCTGTTACCAATTCTCCCAGAGCAGTAATGTTTACTGTTTGATAAGGATCTGTTACAACTCTAAGTGCTATAGTATCAATTAAGTTTTCAACATTTTGATAATCAATGCTGTCTTTTTGTTTATTATGGGTGTAAGCTACTCGGGTTGCTTCGTTGAGAAGAATAGTGTGCATCAACTTTTCTGTATCATTTATTACTTCTTGAGATGCCATCATTTTTTCCAGATCACTATCCTGATTATAAAAACTTTTGTAGCTCAGATGCAATACAACCGCTAGAATAACGGTCACAACTAACAGTACAATAAGTATAAGACGGTTTTTGGGTGGATTTTTTACAGATATGAATTTGTTAAAAATCTCTATTATTTTTTTCATTATTCTCTGCTGTCGAAATAAGTATTATTAAAAATACATTTAATTACAGGCCATTAACTGTGCAAAACATATCATTACCTTACATTTTACAGAGAAGTTGTGAGTTAAGTATTTAATCAAAAATAGATTATTTGCAAACGAGAAGCAAACAGACAATCTATTGAAAATGAAAGTGATAAAAAAGAGTTGCTTTTTGTGGTTATTACTTCTGTTTTGCATGTTTACAACATACTTTCTTTTCTTCTTACCTTTGATACTATAAATAGACTCTAACCTACATCTGATTTTCTGTCATAAACATGAATGCAACAAATTTTCCCAATATAATTATACGGAAGGGTACACAGGAAGATATTCCTTCCATGCTGAAATTAGTGAAAGAATTGGCTGAGTATGAAAAAGCTCCAGACGAAGTAGAAAACACAGAAGAAAAAATGCTGGAAGATGGTTTTGGGCCACAACCTATATATGGATTGATTGTTGCGGAATTGGAAAAAAAAATAGTAGGAATTTCTGTCTACTATTTTAGATATTCTACCTGGAAGGGGAAGCGCTTATATCTGGAAGATATCGTGGTAACAGAGTCACATCGTGGAAAAAAAATAGGACGCATGTTATTTAATGCAACCATGCAGGTTTCATTGGAGACAAACTGTAATGGAATGTTATGGCAGGTCTTAGACTGGAATACTCCTGCTATTGAATTTTACAAGAAATACAATGCACATTTTGATGGGGAATGGATTAACTGCAGCCTTAGTAAGTTACAGATTCAAGAACAACTTTCCTTTGCAAAGCCGGATTAAGCAATAGTATTGTCGTTATACTATTCTGGGCTTACTAAATAATAGTAGATATTTTTTAATTTTGCCTCTGTTGAAAAAATATTTTTACATTGATAGCTTGCTGTTATTCAATAGAGTATTTGTACTTAAACAAATAATAAGCTTTAATAACAGAATACTACCTGGTTTTATTTTGCGTTATTCTAAAATAGTTAGAATAAAATATGTTATTTTTGCATAAGTAAAGATTTGTTTATAGGCAAATTTTAATTTTATAAAGAAAAAATTATATAACTAATTACAGGTACCAAATTTTATTTTTTCACCCATGGCTTTCAAACTTGATCAGATAGACCGTAAAATACTTGAAATTTTACAGGCTAATGCCAAAATTACAAATGCACAACTTTCCAAAGAGATAGGCCTTTCTCCAGCGCCAACACTCGAAAGAGTTAAGAAACTCGAAACTGCCGGGCTTATACGAAGCTACCATGCCCAATTAGATACAGAGAAAATAGGTTTAGGTGTTACCACTTTTGTACAGGTAACTCTTGTTGGCCATAGAAAGTCATATATTGATGCTTTCGTACGTAAAATTAGTGATATTGACGAGATTATAGAATGTCACCATATCACAGGTAGTGGTGATTTTTTGTTAAAAGTGATCACAAAAGATATTCCTTCTTACCAGAAATTAATGCTGGAAAAGGTAAATGAAATTGAAGAAGTAGACAGTACTCAGTCAATGGTGATTCTGTCTACTTTTAAGAACAGCAAGGTGCTACCAATCCCGCCTGATAAGTAATAACTCTTATAGGGTTCTCTAGTCTGATAAAAAAATATTTTTTCATCAGATGCCTATCTTTGTTTTCAACTTCAACTATTTTACCTCCTTTGACTACACCAGATCCTCAACCATGGAAGGTCCTGGCATCCGAGTATATTGCCAAAGAGCCTTGGTTTACTGTTCGCAAAGAAAAAGTAGAAATGCCTAATGGCAGCCAGATTGCATCGTATTATGTATCTGAGTTTCCGGACTGGGTTAATGTAATTGCTGTTACAAAAGATCAAAAGATAGTGCTTGTAAAGCAATACAGGCATGGTATAGGTAAAGTGAGTTATGAGCTTTGTGCAGGTGTATGCGACCCTACAGATAAGTCTCCATTAGAAAGTGCTCAGCGTGAGTTGATGGAAGAGACAGGATATGGAGGAGGTAGCTGGCAGGAGTGGATGGTCATATGTCCTAATCCAAGTATACAAACAAATTACACGCATTGTTTTCTGGCAACAGATGTAGAATGGCTTCAGGAACCAACATTGGAGCATACGGAAGATATAACGGTGCATTTGCTCTCAAAGCAGGATGTGAGAGCTCTGTTAAATAACAATGAAATTTTACAGGCCCTGATGGCGGCTCCGCTTTGGAAATATCTGGCGCTATTTCCTTAAAGTATAAAAGAGAAATAGGCTATACTTAGTAGTATAGCCTATTTTCTTTTCTGTCTACGTTCTTCTTTCCTCTGCTCTTTTTCTTTTTTCTGTATATCTTTCAGGTATCTCTCTGCTTCTTTGCGCTGATCAGATTTCTTTTCTGCTCGTTTCACAACCACTTCCAGGTATTTCTTTGCTTCAGGCAGATTTTCTTCTTTATAATATATCTTACCAAGTGTAATTAGCGAACTATGGTAATAGGCGCTTTCATACGCCTTTAGTAATTCAGAGTATGCAATTGCCTTTTTAAACAGCGATTTTGCTACTTCCGTATTTTTGTGTAGCTGATACTCAATATAACCTAGATAATAACTAGCATACCGGCCACTCATAGCTTCATAGCCAGGCATATTCTGGTCAATCTTTTCCAGGATACTTCTCGATTCTTTTTCTACTTCTGGTATACGTCCCTGCGCATAAGCACTACGTGCATAATAGCGATGGAAGTAGGCGTTATCAGGAAATGTCTCGTGTAGGTATTTAGAAAGTTCGTATGCTTTCTGTAGCTGATTTTCCACACTATAAATCCGCATCAGATGATACTGAGCTTCTGTTCGGGTGTAAAAAGCGTTGTTGGAAACTTCTTTCAACTGCTTGATTCCTTCTTCTTTATTGCCTTTTGGAAATAGCCAAAGGATAGTTTTCAAAGCTGGAAAGTTTTCAGGGATCCAGTCTCTATAGTAGTTGTAAAGTCCATCGCCAAATAAGAATTCTGGGCTAAGGTCTCCCTTGGAGCGGGACTTTTCAAGGTATTTTAATGCGTTTCTGGACGCCCAGGCTGCTTTTCCCCAATCTTTCCGGTCAGAATACAGTCTGCCTTTGAATGCATAGGCAGCTGCAAGAAAGAAGGATGCTTCTGTATTCTCCTCATTTTCCTCATAGAGTTTATCTGCCTTGGTAATAGAAGTGTCCATGTACGCCAGAAATGTTGCATCATATTCTTCATTGTCTTCGTTAGGCATGATTTTCCACCAAGTGCTTAAACCCATAAGAAAATAGGGAAGTGGATGGTCAGGGTATTTAAACTTGAACCAGCGGAATTCAGACTCAGCTTCGGCAAATTTGAAATTATACATATTGTTTACTGCATGAGTCGAAACAACCTGCATATCCATGTTTTCCAACAAAATTGGTGGACCTACATTTTTCTGGGCAAGTACCATGCAGGAATAGACCAAGGCAATAAGAGTAACAGTAAGCTTTTTCATTGTCTGATTTTTCTATATCTCTCGCAATAATCGTACTACAATTATACATATAAAAAATTGTAAAAGCTTTATGTAATATTTGGCTGTTATTTTGTGTGTTTCAATTAGTTGTAAAAAAAATAAAGACTCATGTTTACTTTTAATCTATTTTGCATACTAATATATGATACTGAAAATCTGATAGTTATAAAATTTAACTTGTTTTGTTTTTAGTTTTAGTTACCTTTGCAACCGAAAACTCGTCTTCAGTAATTATGTAATAATTGAAGGCGATTTGTTCAAATAGTTTTTTTATACTTTATGCGTAACAACCTAAGTAATGAAATCGCTGTATTGCTCAACGTCATTTTTGGTCGTTCTGGTTCGTTGGCAACGTTGCGTACTCCGTTTTCTGTAGCTGTAACGCAGAAACCTTTCCGCCCCAATTTTAAGATGTGGGCGGCTCGTTCGTACAAACCACTTACGGTATTTGTATTGTCCGCGTTGGTACTGCTTCTTTGTTATGTTAAAGCTGGTTTTGAGATTTTGAGTGTGGCTCAAACCGCTATTATGGCAGGAGCAGGTTGTATTATTTTAAGTATACTGCTGAGTCCGGAATGGACCAGAAAGGCAGTTATTAAATTTGCCAAAAGCGCCCTTTCTTTATCCTTGCAGTTATCTCCCAGCAAGGCATTTTCACATGTAGGCAGTCTGCTTATTAGTATGAACGGTTTGATGTTGGTATATGCCAACCATCATAGCCAGTTTGCCTGGACGGTTTATCCTACATTGTCTTTACTTGGTGGATTTGCATTAGGTAGTTCTGCTATTATGCTACTGATAAATGCATTGGATCGGGAAGATATACATAAGCCAGCAATGGTGCGTTCCGAGGTATTGAAGAAAGCACACCACCTGGGAGTATTGCCTGAAAGAATGGACGTTCTTGGCGGTGCTGTAGTGGCGGGAATACTTCTGGGTACAACTCTTGTCGAAATCAATGCATCCAATATGGATGATTTAAGCCTTACAGCAGGTGTTGTTTGGCTACCAGTAGTATTGGCATGGTGTGGCATATGTACATCTGTTGTGATGGGTTATATGCTAAAACATGCAGATCTTCCTGCTGCTATTAAACGTATATTGAATGTTTTGGTAATGATGGTAGTGGCATATGCATCTGTTGTAACCATAATGCCTGCTTATTGGGTGGTAGAAGGCAAAGAAATTCTATCATCTGAAATCTTTCTTGCTGCTGGTATAGGTACTATTGGTAGTTTTCTTTTATGGGAAGCTAACTATGCCTATCAGTGGTTACGTACCCATTATTATGATTGGGTAATAAACAAGCTGCAAAAAGAGTTCTGGTATTTACGTCCGCTACGTCATATGTTTCGTATTATTTGTCTTACTATTCCAGTTATACTAATTGGATGGTTTATGAAACAGGCATTCGACCATGTTGGCTTATATGGAATTATAATTGCAACAATTGCATTGTTGTCTAATCTGAATGTGCAATTGCCATTCAAAAGAACGATCACACTTTAATTGTAATTCACACTCATTTTTAAAAATAGCGGGCAAAATTATTTGCTCGCTATTTTTATTTTTGCACCTTCATTCAATCCTCCTATTTTATGGTGCAGATCAAAGACAAACAATTTGACATATATATTCCTGAAAGTAGCATTCTGGAACGGGTTTCAGAATTGTCGAATCAATTGAACCAGGAATATGCTACCAAAGAACCTGTTTTCATTTCAGTACTGAATGGTTCTTTTATGTTTGCAGCAGATCTGATGAAAAGAATTTCTATTGCCTGTCATATCTCATTTATTCGGGTCAGCTCCTATGAGGCTACTCAAAGTACAGGGAAGATTACAGAAATTATTGGCCTTCAGGAAAATATCAAAGGTCGTCATGTAGTTATTGTAGAAGACATTGTGGATACAGCATTAACTATGTCACAGTTACTGGTACAATTGAAACAACACGAACCTGCATCATTGGAAATAGCTACACTCTTGTGCAAACGTGAAGCCATGCAGAAAGATATCAAGCTAAAGTATGTTGGTTTTGACATTCCCAATGCATTTGTAGTAGGTTATGGCCTGGATTATGATGGTCTGGGCAGAAATCTGCCAGATTTATATGTAGTAAAAGAGGAAGGCTTCTAATCTCTCAGCTTTCTATCGGATAAATAGAACAGCTTTAGTCTCAGGCCTATAAAGGACTACTTTACAGATAACTTCTAAGTGATAATCGGCTTCTGATTTATCTATTCTAAAATCACTGTTTTTCACGTATCTTTGAATAAATTTAAAGAGGTATGACCAGGGTTCTCAAGACTCTTCTCTGCTCATTAGGAAATAACTCAGCGCAGTAAATTCAAAATCAAGAGAAACCAGTAAACACCGATTAACCTAAATGCAGTTACATCAGTTAGAGATCAAAGGATTCAAAAGTTTTGCAGATAAGGTTCTCATCAATTTTGATAATGGTATTACAGGTATTGTTGGGCCAAACGGATGTGGAAAGTCAAATGTAGTCGATGCTATTCGCTGGGTGTTAGGTGAACAAAAGACGAAAAATCTCCGGTCTGAAAAGATGGAGAACGTTATCTTTAATGGGACAAAGCGCCGAAAACCTCTGCAAATGGCAGAAGTATCCCTGACTTTTAACAACACCAAAAACATTCTTCCTACTGAATACTCTCAAGTCACAATCAGCCGTCGTTATTATCGTGTAGGAGAAAGCGAGTATTTGCTCAATGGGGTTCCCTGTCGTTTGAAAGATATCAATAATCTGTTTATGGATACAGGTATTGGTCCTGACAGCTATGCGATCATTGAGTTGAAAATGGTCGATGAAATTCTCAATGATAAGGATAACTCACGACGGGGATTGTTTGAAGAGGCAGCCGGTATCTCAAAGTTTAAAGTTCGTAAAAAAGAGACGCTGAAAAAACTGGAAGATACAGATGGTGATCTGGAACGGGTAGAAGACTTGCTTCATGAAATTACCAAAAACATGAAGTCGCTGGAACGTCAGGCTCGCCAGGCTGAAGAATATTTCCAGATCAAAAACAAATACAAAAGTTATAGTGTAGCACTGGCTCATCAGTCTGTAAGCCGTTTTCAGGAGACACTGGATAAATTAAAAGGGCAGCTGGATGCTGAGAGTGAAAAACGTATACGGGTTCAGGCAGAGACAGCTCAAAAGGATGCGGGTATTGAAAAGCTGAAAGCTGATTTGTTAAACAAGGAGAAACTGCTGGCATCACGTCAAAAAGCTCTCAATGAACATGTAAACCTGATCCGGCAACATGAAAGTGAAAAGAAAATTAAGAATGAACGCCTAAAGTTCCTGACAGACAAAGCACATTCGTTACGAAATCAGATTACAGAAGGACAACGCCAAAAGACAGAGGCTGAAGAGAAGATTACACGACTGGAAGCAGAAAAACAAGGAATTGAAAGACAGGCCAATGAACTTATTGCTCAAGTAGCAGAACTAAAAAGTGAATACGAAGCACAAAAGGTAGCTACTGCTGAACTGCAGCAACAGCTTACCAGCAAAAATGCTGCGTTTCGCCAACGGCAGGATGAATTGTTTTCGTTGACAAAATCACTTGATATCAAGCAGGTTCAGATCTCAACTATTAAACAGGAATTAGAAAAAACCACCTCTGACAATGCTGCACAAACGGCTGATCTGGAAGCTATGGCAACCACATTAGGTGAAGCAAATGTGCAACTCCGCCAGAAGATGGACGAATTGCAGCAGACTCAGCAGGAGATTGAAAGTATACAGGATCAACTGGACTCGCTGGAAACTGAGAATGAGTCTATTCGCCAGGAACAGATCACGACACAACGACAGCTGGACGCAAAACAGAATGAATACAATCTAACCAAATCAATGGTGGATAGTCTGGAAGGTTTTCCTGAGGCTGTACAGTTCTTGAGTAAAAATCCGAAATGGGATAAAAAAACACCATTGGTATCGGATATCATTGCCTGTCCGGACCAATACCGTGTGGCTCTGGAAAATTACCTGGAAGTGGTTCTGAACTACTATGTTGTAGAAACTTCAGAGACTGCTTTTTCTGCTATTGCCTTATTAAGTGAGGCTGGCAAGGGTAAGGCCAATTTCTTTATTCTGGAAAAACTTCAGCATGCAACCTATCGGAAGCCGGATGCTATAGGCCTTCCTGATGGGGCCGTTTCTGTACTGGACATTGTGGAGTATGATAGTCGTTATCAAAAACTGGCCGAACATCTGCTGGGAAATGTATTTATTGTTCCGGATCTTGCTATTATATCTAATTCGACTGGTAACCTTATCTTTCTCACAGAAAGTGGAAAGGTGATTAACCGTTCAGTAAGTATATCCGGTGGATCAGTAGGGTTATTTGAAGGAAAGCGAATCGGTCGTGGTAAAAACCTGGAAAAGCTTCAGGATGAAATAGAGAAGCTTCGATATACTATCGATAAAATAACAACTCGTCAGTCTGATCAGAAAATTGCCAGAGAAGAGTTGCTGGTGCGTAAAAACAGTATCCAACGTAAAGTACAGGCACTTCAGTCAGAGATTAATGACCTGAACCGTCAGCAGATTACTTTAAAAGCTCGTCAGGAACAACTGACACTTATGTTGCAGAACCAGTCTTTGCGACGGGAAGATTTCCTGAATCAACTGGAAACATTGACGGAAGAACTAGCTATATCCCGTCCCCAAACGGAAGCGAAACAAGCTGAACTTCGTGAAGTGGAACGACAGATTATGGATCTGAACGAGGAACTGACATCACAGAACGAGCAAACCTCTGTAAAGTCCAATGCCTATAATACTGAAAATATCCGGCTGATTCAGCAGCAAAATCGGCTGAATAGTATGGAACAGGAAATTCGTTTCTCTGAGGATACACTAAGAAACAGCCAGTTTCGCCTTCAAAATAATCAGAATGAACTGGAACGTACAGAAACAGATATTTCGACGCTAACTGAGGCAGAGGAAGTAGGGGATGAGGAACTGGTTGAGATGTACAAAGAGAAAGAGGCGATTGAAGCAGGGCTAAATGAAGCAGAAAGAGATTATTATGCCGCTCGGGGAGAAATCGATAAAACAGAAAAAGAAGTTCGTGATCTGACAAGACAACGTGAACTGGCAGATAGCCTGACTATGGAGTTGCAAGGAAAACGCAACGAAACGCAACTCCAGATTACCGCTATTAAAGATCGTTTGTCTGTTGAGTTCAATGTTAATCTGGATGCGCCTGAAGAGCCTGTAGAGGAAGTAGTGATACAGGAAGCAAAAGAACCACAAATAGATGAGAATGGAAATTCGGTTGTTTCAGAAGAACCTAAACCTGCGGCTCCTAAAAGCAAGATGGGTAAAACCTGGAATTTTGAAGAAGCCAGAACTTTGTTTGGAGAGCGTGAAGACGAACTTCGTGCCCGGGTAAATGAATTAAAAGCTCGTCTGGACCGCCTGGGACCTATCAATCCAATGGCACTAGAGGCGTATGAAGAAATCAAACAACGGTTTGACTTTATAAACGGACAGAAAAATGATCTGCTAAATGCGAAGAATTCCTTGCTGGCTACCATTTCGGAGATAGATACAGTTGCCAGAGAAACCTTTATGACTGCATTTACAACTATTCGGGAGCATTTTATCCGTGTATTCCGTTCGTTGTTCTCAGATGAAGATACCTGTGACCTGAAACTGGTCGATCCGGAAAATCCATTGGATTCCAGCATTGATATCATTGCCAGACCAAAAGGCAAGCGTCCTTTGACAATCAATCAGCTTTCTGGTGGAGAGAAAACATTAACAGCTATCTCACTGTTGTTTGCTATCTACCTGTTAAAGCCTGCGCCGTTTTGTATCTTTGATGAGGTAGATGCCCCACTGGATGATGCCAATATCGATAAATTCAACAATATCATCCGTAGGTTTGCTAACGAGTCACAGTTTATTATTGTGACACACAATAAACGTACAATGGCATCCACTGATGTAGTCTATGGCATTACTCAGACAGAGGATGATACAGGAGTGTCTAAAGTAGTCCCTGTAGATTTACGGGCTCTGGCATAAAGAAATGGATAGTCTATCTTGATACATATATTTTCAAATTAAGTCAAATCACTGATTTGTCTGAATGTATGAAAGACCAAAATTATTGGGATTTAATTAATGAGGCTTGTCTCTGGGTTGGAGAACCTTATTTTAAGAACAATGAAGATAAGGCCAACTATTTAGTGAATAACTTATCAAAGCTATCAAAAGAAGAATTAATTGGTTTTGAACGATTTGTTGTGAGTAAAGTTGTAGAAGCTGACCATTACAATGTTCTTGCACTACTTGAAATTACAGTAGGATTATCTGGGTCTGATGATTCCTATCTCTATTTTAGATACCAATTAGTGGTGCAGGGACAAAAAGTTTTTGAAGATGCTATATCCAACACCGACTCTCTGGCTATGATCTTAAATCAGCATTTCGATTATGCAGATGGAGAATGGTTTATGTACATGGCTGATAAGGCATATACTAATAAATTTGGAGAGCCTGAGGATTGTTATGAACTTCCTAATGCGCATGCAGAGGATATTGGTGGTTATACAAAAGGTGAAGCATGGGAAACGGAAGATTTACCAGTACTTTTTCCAAATCTTTGTAGAAAGTTTAATTATACTGCCTAGCATACTATACACACATATACTCTGGTGTCGATTTTCAGGGTGTTTTGCCCAACTGTCAGTGTTGAGTGTACTACACTAGCTGGTAAAGTTTTGATCTCTATTATCGCAAATCTGAACAAGACTCTCTTTGTACCAATATAACTGATGTTGCTTTCGAATTGGGACTGAATGCACGCTCGAAACAGTGGTTCAAAATGTCAGCCTCTGCTTTGATACTACAAAGAGTTTTAGAAAAATCCGTATTATGACGAGATGGAATAACAGAATCCACGTTTCTGGTAGCGTAAACAACTGGAATAAAGCGAGTTGCTATTTCTGCTGGTTTGGATAAAGATGTCATTATATTTTTGAGAGCCTCTTTCACCATAGTTTCTTTTTGAACAGCAGCTTGCTTTATTTGCTTAACAAAGTATAAAGCCTGAAACATTTCAAAGTCCATAAACTCATACTGCTCTTCCTGCTCAAGTCTCTTCCAGATATCATATGCTGTTTTAATACGAATACGTACTGCATCGCGCTTTAGTTCTTTGAGAACATACTTAGCTGCATTGTCTTTGTCCTTTTTCTTTTCCAGCACAGCTAGGTGATACTCATTGCGTTTGTATTTGGCATTAACTTCCTTATACTCTTTTTCCGCTTTTTTGAGTTGCTTATCACGTTCTTTGGAGGCAGGTTGGGCTTCCAGTTCAGCCTTTTGCTGTGTTGCATGTGTCAACAGTTTAGTCAGAAGGATTTGGTCTGCAAGAGATTGTTTCTCATCTTCCTGAATGGCTTTAATACGTTTCAATAGATGGTGAAGCTGCTCATTTAAACGAGCTTCATGCACCATTAAGCGATGGTATTCAGATTTATATTTGCGGATTGCAGTTTCGTTTGTATGATATTTTGACATAAAATAGTTTCTCTGGTAATTAAATTGTAGTGAATTATTATGTTACAATATACATAAAAAATACGTACAGATTACGTGAGTGCGAAATAAAATATGTTAGGGGATAACAAGTTTACA
The DNA here is from genome assembly GCF_030068545.1 of Xanthocytophaga flava. Lineage (NCBI taxonomy): Bacteria > Pseudomonadati > Bacteroidota > Cytophagia > Cytophagales > Rhodocytophagaceae > Xanthocytophaga > Xanthocytophaga flava. Next base: position 50,746 of record NZ_JASJOR010000007.1, read on the forward strand.
ATCAATAGAATATAGCTTTTGAGTGTGCATTAAAACGAGGATAAGACTTTGTTTTGAGCACTATATTTTATAATTAGAGTTAACTTTCATCAGATAGTATCAATCAAGCCATTGCTTATAACCTCCTACATGATTCAATTCTTCTACGAACAATCTGACAAAATTCTTCAGCAAACCCTTACACACATTGGCTTAACCTTCCTGGCATTACTGGTTGCATTAGTTATTGGGGTTCCTTTGGGTTGCTGGATTAGTCATAAACCTAGAGTTGCATCCCTTGTGATAGGTTTTACTGGCGTTTTACAAACTATACCCAGCATTGCTTTACTGGGTATTCTTATTCCTGTGTTAGGAATAGGAGTGAAGCCTGCTATTTTTGCTTTGTTTCTGTATGCCTTGCTTCCGATTGTACGAAATACGTATGTGGGTATCAGAGAAGTAGACGCCTCTGTTAGAGATGCTGCATTAGGACTGGGTATGAACCAATGGCAAATTCTGACCAAAGTTGAAATTCCTCTGGCAATGCCTGTAATCTTTGCAGGCATACGTACAGCAACAGTTATTAATGTAGGTGTAGCTACACTAGCTGCTTATGTAGCTGCAGGTGGATTGGGTGAATTTATTTTTGGAGGTATTGCACTTAACAACTCAGCCATGATTATGGCAGGAGCGATTCCTGCAGCATTACTGGCTGTTTTATTTGATAGTTTGTTGGGTTGGTTGCAAAAACGCACAGATTACAAAACACACAAGTCTGCTAAATCCGGGTTGAAAATAAGTGGTTGGATACTGATAGGTATACTTTGTCTGTCGGGTCTCTATATAATCCCTAAAACAAAACAAACCCGTTTACTGGCAGGCTTTGCTCATGAGTTTGCTGGACGTGATGATGGTTACCCGGGACTAATAAACAAATATGGATTATCAATCAGTAATTTGTTACTGGATCAGTCTCTTATGTATGAGGCTATTTTTCATGAGAATGTAGATGTAATCAGTGGGTACTCCACAGATGGCCGTATCAAAGCCTATCACTTGCGTGTGCTGGAAGATGACAAGCAGGCCTTTCCTCCTTACCAGGCGGCCTGGGTGGTAAGAAGGCAAACCTTGGTAAAATATCCTCAGCTACAAGCTGTATTGGGTGTGTTTTCACATTCCATCAATGATTCAGTCATGACTGCTTTAAACTATGAGGTCGATTACCTGCACAAACTACCTGCTGAGGTTGCCAAACAGTTTATACAGCAACAGAAAGAATTTCATCTGGAAAAAAGTACAGGACCTGAAGGTACTATCAGTATTGGTTCGAAAGTATTTTCAGAGCAATACATTCTGGCTGAGCTCTTAAAGCAGTTAATCGAAGGCTACACGAATTTGCAGGTAGTTACCAAAACCGGATTGGGAGGAACTAAGATTTGTTTTGATGCACTGAACGCTGGAGCCATTGACTTATATCCTGAATATACAGGAACAGGCTTACTTGTTATTTTACAGCCAGAAAGCCAGAAGCTGGATTCTCTTAAAGGAGATCCGGATAAAGTGTATACATATGTAGCTCAGGAATTTAACAAGAGATATGAGTTGGAATGGCAAAAGCCTATTGGATTTAATAATGCCTATGCTTTAATGATGCGGGAAGCAGAAAGTAAAAAGCTACATATACGAACCATATCTGAGTTACAGAGATATCTCGTGTCTGAAAGATAAATTATATATACAGTTATTGGGGACTATTGCTAAATATATGCTTTATATCATAGTTGATTAGATTTTGACAGTTTCGAATTTTTGATAACCTATTTTTTATGATTGCTTGTCTTGATGTTGACTACCGGGATGATCACGCAGCGGTAGCTTGTCTGCTCTTTACTTCCTGGGCGGATGAAACGGAAACACAACAGATTAGTAAGCGTATTGATGATGTAGCACCTTACGTATCTGGTGAATTCTATAAACGTGAATTACCTTGTCTGCTTGCTGTACTTGAACCTATAGCTGAAATGCTGACCACTATTGTAATTGACGGATACGTATATCTTACTCCGGAAAAGAAAGGCTTAGGAGGATATCTGTTTCATGCACTGAATCAGAAGATTCCGGTTGTGGGAGTTGCCAAAACCCGATTTCACGAAGCTCCTTCTGTGGCTGTACTACGAGGTGACAGTCAGAATCCCTTATTTGTCACATCCGCCGGACTGGATATACAACATGCAGGTGAGTATATAAAACAGATGCATGGTGAATTTAGATTACCTACTTTACTTAAAAAAGTAGATCGGTTATGTAGGGACGCTGTTTTTGCGTAATCTTGTGGCATCTGAGATTTTCTTTGATATAATTCCATGTCTGACATCTACATTTACAATACACCTGTTCCTGTAGGAAAAGCCGTTTCTATTAAGATTCCTATTGCCCGACTGCCATCACATACATTGATTGATCTACCTGTATATGTGTTTCGTGGCAAGACAGATGGTCCTGGTTTATTGCTAACGGCTGGAATTCATGGAGATGAGATCAATGGAATAGAGATAGTAAGACGGCTTATCAACGAGAATTACCTCATGCCTGACATGGGAACTGTGATAGCTATACCACTGGTCAATGTATATGGATTTATTTTCAATTCCCGTAATCTGCCAGATGGTAAAGATCTGAATCGTTGTTTTCCAGGATCTGCCAATGGTTCACTTGCCAATCGAATGGCACACATTCTTATGACAGAGATTTTACCTCATGTGCACCATGGGGTTGACTTTCATACAGGAGGTGACCGGATAGCTAACTTTCCTCAGATTCGTTGCAATCTGGATCATGCAAAGAACAAAGAGCTGGCATCAGCTTTTGGGGCTCCCTTTATTGTCAATACTGAATTAATTGATAAATCATTTCGTAAAGAAGCCTTAAAGACAGGCAAATCCATTCTGGTCTTTGAGGGTGGTGAATCATTACGACTGGATGAGCATGCTATTGCCGAAGGCAAAGCGGGTGTAAGGAGAATCATGCACTATCTGAAAATGCGGGATCAGGAGGAGAAAAAACAGATTCCGATTACTATTAAAAGTACTACCTGGATGAGAACCAAAGATTCCGGTATTTTTAATCCATTTGTCATTTCAGGCTCTAAAGTGGTAAAAAATCAGCCTTTGGCAACTATTACAGATCCATATGGTGAGTCTCAGGTAACAATTAAGAGTCCTTATGATGGATATATTATTGGTTTGAACAATATGCCAGTTGTAAACTCTGGTGATGCTCTTATTCATGTCGGAAAATAAATCATTCTCAGATCTGCTTATGAAAAAGCTGGCTTCTTGTCTGATAGAGGTTGTCTAATCTATTTTTAACGAAGTTTAACAATCAGTTTTTATAGCAAGCCTCAATTCGCTACAGATTGAAAAACATGTGAAGATAAAACACAAAAGATGCCTTTGTAGCCCTTACAAAATGATTTGTATAGCCTTTTAGAGGTTGTTTAAACTATTCTTAAAGGCTGCAAAGGCATCTTTTGTGCTACGATTTCGTCCATTTTTCGGCCCGTAGCTTTTGCTACGCCCCTCAAAATGGCCTCATCTCGCTACAAAATCTGCTCTTTTCGCCTCTTTAACAATAATTTAGACAACCTCTTAAATTCTTTTAAAATTTTTTCTGCCAATAAATCTTTTGCTTTAAGAGAGTTTCCTTCCTAAAAACCTATTATTTTTTCTTTCTTATATTATAATTGTCTAGGTTTGTTCTAAAATTGAATGAAAACTTAACTGATTCATACATTGTTTAATCTGTATAAACGCTTTGGCAATTATGCTATAATAGAGCGTTTTGTAGCTTTGCATAAAATTAAGCTATTTTAAGATAAAAGTGGATTAGTTATCAGTTATTTACCTTTTATTCAGAGATTCTATTTCTGGTAAAAGGGCGTTTAAATATATAAATATACATTCTAATATCATCTCTCAGAAAACTAGTGTTTTGTAATCATGGATAAATATTCTTACATCGCCAATGCGCATGGTGCGTATATTGACGAACTCTATCGGGCATACAAAGAAAATCCTGACTCGGTAGATACCAGCTGGCAAAAATTCTTTGAAGGATTTGAGTTTTCTAACCAATATGGAGGAAACGGCAATGGAACTGCCGTGAATGGAGCAACTAAGACAGGAACAGATGTAAATATACAGAAAGAGATTGCAGTTCGAAATCTGATTCATGGCTATCGTATGCGCGGGCACTTAAAATCAGATACCAATCCTGTTCGTCAGCGTCGGGATCGTAAGCCTATGCTTGATTTAAAGGATTTTGGTTTGACAGATGCTGACTTGGATACCACATTTGAAGCCGCCAGAGAGGTATTAGGTGCACCAGCAACATTACGGAAGCTGGTTGAATCGCTGAAAAAGATTTATGAAGGAAAGATCGGATTTGAGTTTATGTATATTCGTGAGCCTGAGGTTCTGGAATATTTCAAAGGGAAAGTAGAAAAAGAAGCACTTGCGTTTACCTTATCTCTGGATGAGAAGAAACGTATTCTTACCAAGCTGAATGAGGCAGTTGTGTTCGAAAATTTCCTGCATACAAAATATATTGGTCAGAAACGTTTTTCACTGGAAGGTGGAGAAACTACAATCCCGGCATTGGATGCCATCATTAGTGAGACTGCAGAACAAGGCGTAAATGAGGTAATCATTGGTATGGCTCACCGGGGTCGTTTGAACATCCTGGCAAATATCATGGGTAAAACCTATGAAAATATCTTTAACGAGTTTGAAGGCGCTTATACACCTGACCTGACTATGGGCGATGGTGATGTGAAATACCACATGGGGTATGCTTCTCAGATCGAAACGCCAAAAGGAAAGAAAGTTCAGTTAAAACTAGCTCCTAATCCCTCTCACCTGGAAGCAGTTAACCCTGTAGTAGAAGGATATTCCCGTGCAAAAGCCGATGTTCTGTATCAAAGTGATTATGATAAGGTATTGCCTATATTAATTCACGGTGATGCTGCTGTGGCAGGACAGGGAATTGTGTATGAGGTAACTCAGATGTCAGCACTACCAGGGTATTATACAGGTGGAACTATTCACTTTGTGATTAATAACCAGGTTGGTTTCACTACTGACTTTGAAGATGCACGTTCCAGCATCTATTGTACAGATGTAGCTAAAATTGTAGACGCACCTGTATTACACGTAAATGGTGATGATCCGGAAGCAGTAGTATTTTGTGCTAAGCTGGCTGCTGATTACCGTCAGCGTTTTAACCGGGATATCTTTATTGATATGGTGTGTTATCGTCGTCATGGCCATAATGAATCTGACGAACCGAAATTTACACAACCAACCTTATATAACGTTATCTCCAAACATCCTAACCCACGTGAAATCTATAACAAACAGTTGATTACACGGGGTGATGTAGATGCGAAGCTTGCGGAGAAGATGGATGAAGAGTTCCGCAATATGCTGCAGGATCGTTTAAATATGGTTAAGCAGAAACCTCTGCCATATTACTATCAGAAAAATGAAGAAGCATGGAATGCATTGCGCAGATCAGCTCAGGAGGATTTCGATAAATCTCCGGAAACAGGTATAAGTCTGGATGTAATAGAAAAAGTTGGCCAGAAATTGGTTAATATTCCTGCAGATTTCCGTCCGTTAAAACAGATTGAGAAGTTGTTGAAAGAAAGAAAGGAAATGTTCTTTGAGAAAAAACAACTGAACTGGGCAGCAGCAGAACTATTGGCGTATGGTTCTATTCTGGCAGAAGGAAAGATTGTTCGTTTAAGTGGACAGGATGTACAGCGTGGTACTTTCAGCCATCGTCATGCTGTGTTGCATGATGCTGAAACCAATCAGGCATATAACAACCTCGACTTTACAGCAGAAGGAAAAAATAAATTCATGATTTATAATTCCTTGTTGTCTGAATATGGTGTACTTGGTTTTGAATTTGGCTATGCTATGGCAAACCCTAATGCACTGGTTCTTTGGGAAGCCCAGTTTGGCGATTTTGCTAACGGTGCACAGGTTATGATCGATCAGTTCATTGCTCCATCTGAAACCAAGTGGCAACGTATGAATGGTTTGGTAATGTTACTGCCACATGGCTATGAAGGACAGGGACCAGAGCACTCAAATGCTCGTCCGGAACGCTTCCTGCAACTAGCTGCTGAAAATAATATCGTAGTAGCAAACGTTACGCAACCAGCTAACTTTTTCCATTTATTGCGTCGTCAGCTGGCTTGGGAATTTCGTAAGCCATTGATTGTAATGTCTCCAAAATCAATGTTGCGTCATCCATTGGCTGTATCACCGCTGGAAGAGTTTACAACAGGAAGCTTTAAAGAGGTAATTGCAGATACTCAGGCAGATCCTAAAAAAGTGAAGAAAGTTTTATTGTGTTCTGGTAAGCTGTATTACGAATTGTATGAGGCTCGTCAGGAACAAAAACGTGATGATATTGCTATCATAGCATTGGAACAGTTGCATCCATTCCCAGCCAAGCAGGTACATAATTTGTTGATGCAGTACGACAAAAAAGCTAAAATCTGCTGGGTACAGGAAGAACCTGAGAACATGGGATACTGGTCATATGTAATGCGTACGTATAAGTATGTGGCTATGGAAGTGATTGCTCGTAAGGCAAGTGCTTCTCCTGCTACAGGATATGCCAAAGTACATGCTCAGGAACAAGCGGATATTATCAAAAGAGCTCTTTCATAACTATTTTTAAGAAACCTAATCATTCTATATTATATTTTTATGGCTTTAGACATCAAAATACCTGCTGTCGGTGAATCTATTTCGGAAGTAACTATTTCGAAATGGAACAAGAAAGATGGCGAGACTGTACAAATGGATGAAGTTCTTTGTGAACTGGAATCTGATAAAGCGACATTTGAATTAAATGCCCCTGCTGCGGGTGTATTACATATTGTAGTTCAGGAAGGTGAAACTATTTCGATTGATACCTTGATTGCCCGTATTGATGAAGCCAATGGACAGCCAAAAGCTTCTACACCTACTGCTCAGGCTACAGCTCCTGCTGAAGAAGCAAAGCCGGCAGCCGCTACAGGACAAACTGTAGAGATGAAGGTGCCTACCGTAGGAGAATCAATTACGGAAGTAACCATTGGTACATGGCATAAAAATGATGGAGATCAGGTACAGCTAAATGACCTGCTTTGTGAAATTGAGTCTGACAAAGCTACTTTCGAACTGACAGCTGAACAGGCAGGTATATTACGTATTGTTGCTACTCAGGGAACTACTTTGCCTATTGGTGGTCTGATCTGTAAGATTGAAGTAACTGCTGGCGGATCTCAGCCTGTAAGTCAGGCTACTGCTACTCCTTCACAACCAGTGCCTGCTGCTCAGACTACTCCTTCTGGAGATAAAACCTATGCAACAGGTACACCTTCACCAGCTGCTAATAAAATTCTGGCAGAAAAAGGTGTGAAACCCGAAGATGTTCAGGGTACAGGCGTAGATGGTCGCATTACAAAAAATGATGCAGTGAATGCACAGAAACCAGTAGCGGCCAACAATGCGCAACCTCCAGTATCCAAACCTGCTGAAAAAACTTCAGCTCCAAAACAACCTGTGGTAAGTGGTGAACGTACTGACCGTCGTGAGAAAATGACGTCTTTGCGTAAAACTGTAGCTCGTCGTCTGGTGGCTGTGAAAAATGAGACAGCTATGTTGACTACATTCAATGAAGTTGACATGAAGCCAATCATGGACTTACGTGCTAAATACAAAGATAAATTTAAAGAGAAACATAGTGTCGGTTTAGGCTTTATGTCATTCTTTACCAAAGCATGTTGTGTAGCTTTGCAGGAATGGCCAGCTGTAAACGCCATGATTGATGGAGATGAAATCGTATACCATCAGTATGCTGACATTTCAATTGCTGTATCCTCTCCCCGTGGGTTGGTAGTACCAATCATTCGGAATGCTGAACAAATGAGTTTTGCAGAGATCGAAGCGGAGATTGTACGTTTGGCTGGTAAAGCAAAAGAAAATAAACTGACGATTGATGATATGACAGGTGGAACATTTACCATCACCAACGGTGGTATCTTTGGCTCTATGTTGTCAACTCCAATCATCAATGCTCCTCAAACTGCTATTCTGGGTATGCACAACATTGTGGAACGTCCTGTAGTAGTAGAGGGACAAATCGTGATACGCCCTATCATGTATCTGGCACTGAGTTACGACCACCGTATCATCGATGGTCGTGAGGCTGTAAGCTTCCTGGTGCGTGTAAAACAACTCCTTGAAGATCCTACTCGCTTGTTATTAGAAGTCTAACAGATAGGCTGCTTTTGAGCCATACAAGGTTATCTGAATCTTGTATGGCTTAATTTTTCTATACTATCCCTCCTTTAAATAAGATGAAATATTTCTTATTGCTTTGTCTGGTACTACCTCTGTTTCTGATTACTTCCTGTAGTGATGATCGTAATACATTGAGTCGCTCCTGGCGAATCATGAAAGTAGAAATGAAAGATATAGAACTCAAGCGTAATAGTAAGAACCGTAATCTTATACAAGATGCGACTATTCAGGATAAGCTCGATTCCATCTTTAAAAACACGTATATCCGTTTATATGAAAGAGGAGACTACGCTATCCTTTTTCAGGGAGGAGATTATGTATCCAAGAACTGGACTTATGACTATAAAACAGAACAGATAACTCTTGTAGGGAATACACCTATGGAGGAATATGTTTTTAAAAAAATAGATTCAGGAAATAATTGGATGCAAGTAGAATTAACTCTACCCAGAGATTTCAATATATCTGCAGATTCTCCTGAGTTTATAATAGGAAAAGTAGCCTTGTTATTTTCTGAAGATCACAAGTATGAAGAAGGGGAGATGGATTTATTAGATCCTCATAGAAATGAATGGCGGAGAAAGCCCCATAAAAAAGCTACAAAGGAAGAGATTAGAAAGAGCCTCGTTGAGCAATTGTCTTATATACTGGATTACTTTCAACTGGTTGAGGATAAAAAGCAAAGTTATTTTGAGCCTCGTCTTTTCCAATCTCCATTAAAATTTTACAGTCATGGTTTGGGGGTGCCTTCTGTTAGCGCTTGGCCAGAGCGGTCTTTGAAAATATTTTATGATCAGGAAAACGCTCTTACTGCACAACAAATGTTGGGAGATGCGCTTAATAGTACAGGTGATTACCCCAGAGGAAAAAACTTTATAGAAGAATACAAGGCAGTTATAGAAAAAATGCGGCTGTATTTAGAAAACTGAAAGGATTTTTCTAATAAAAACATATTATTTTTACGAGATTTGTTCATTCTTACATTCTACATTTTTAATTAAAAACATATGGATTTTGATGTAATTGTTATCGGCTCCGGACCAGGAGGGTATATTGCGGCTATCCGTTGTGCTCAATTAGGCATGAAAACGGCTATTATTGAAAAGTACCCAGCACTAGGTGGTACCTGTTTAAATGTAGGATGTATTCCTTCCAAAGCATTACTTGATTCTTCAGAACATTATTATAATGCAGCTCATTCATTTGCTCAGCATGGAATCGCTATTAAAGACATGCAACTGGATTTTGGGCAAATGATCAAAAGAAAAGAAGAAGTGGTTGGACAGATGACCAAGGGAGTAGAGTTTCTGATGAACAAAAACAAAATTACTACTTATATAGGGTTTGGATCTTTTGTAGATAAGAATACTGTAAAAGTAAAATCTAATGATGGACAGGAGCAACAGATCTCGGCCAAAAATATCATCATTGCGACAGGGTCAAAACCATCGTCATTCCCAAGCATGCCAATTGATAAAAAGCGGGTTATCTCTTCTACCGAAGCATTGAAGTTACCTGAGGTTCCCAAACACCTGATTGTGATTGGTGCTGGTGTGATTGGTGCCGAGCTAGGCTCTGTATATGCTCGTTTGGGTGCTAAAGTGAGTTTTGTAGAGTTTGCTGCTTCCATGATTCCAACCATGGATGGCACAATGGGTAAAGAGTTACAGAAATCAATGCGTAAACTAGGTGCAGATTTCTACTTTAGTCACAAAGTAACCTCTGTAGAGAATAAAGGAGACAGTGTAGTTGTACGTGCAGAAAATAACAAGGGAGGATTGCTGGAGCTGGAAGGCGATTATTGCCTGGTGTCAGTAGGGCGCCGTCCTTATACAGATGGTCTGGAACTTGAAAAAGCAGGGTTGAAGACAGATGAAAGAGGCCGGATCGCTGTAAATGATCATCTTCAGACAGAAGTTTCCAATATCTATGCTATTGGAGATGTGATTCGTGGTGCTATGCTGGCACATAAAGCGGAAGAAGAAGGTGTGTTTGTGGCAGAAACAATTGCGGGACAGCATCCACATATCAATTATCTTCTGATACCTGGAGTCGTCTATACATGGCCAGAAGTGGCAGCAGTAGGCTATACTGAGGAAGAATTGAAAACAAACGGAACTCCTTATAAAGCAGGTACTTTCCCATTCAAGGCTTTAGGCAGAGCCCGTGCCAGTATGGATACCGATGGTTTGGTAAAAGTATTGGCTCATGCGGAGACTGACGAGATACTGGGTGTACACATGATAGGTGCTCGTGTAGCAGATATGATAGCAGAAGCTGTAGTAGCTATGGAGTTTAGAGCTGCTGCAGAAGATGTAGGTATCATGTCTCATGCTCACCCAACATACACAGAAGCATTCAAAGAAGCTTGTCTGGCTGCAACTGGAAATCGCGCACTAAATATTTGATTTCCAAAACTGTATCCTTTCTATGGATGATATTTTTCTTATAGTTTGAAACAGTTGTTAACAGTAGCAAAAAAGTTTTCCGTGTAAGAAACTTCTTCTTTTTAAAACAGGTAAGTTATTCTGATATAGCTTACCTGTTTTTTTATTTGTGTGTAGTGGCTTGTTTTTCAGTGGTTTATATTGATTGGTGCCAGTTGCTAACTTTGAGAGGTGCGATTAGCAGGAGTTAAGAATTTACTTTTTAATAAGCTGAGTTTGTTTGTTTTAGCATACAATAAGAGAGGCGTTTCACTTTTTGATGATATTGATAAGGCAAACTTACACGTTTCAAAACGTCTGATTTTAAGGACAGATTACTATTATCTAAATAATAATGATATTTCGGATAGGAAAGAAAATTATGAGCTATATAATATTAAAATCAACTGTTTCAGTCTGTCATGAATATTAGAGATTTGTCTATTCGGAAAAAGTTAATTGGAGGGTTCTCACTGCTTACAATCATGTTTGTTGTCAATGCAGTGATCAGTCTTTGGACATTAAACAAAAGCGCTTCTATTATTCAACATAATATTGAAGTAGCTGATCCTTCAACGTTGGCATTAAGAGATTTGCGGAATGTTATTATCAGTTCCAAAGGATACATTACCAACTGGATTTATCAGCAAAGTAACCAGGAAGATAAGGATGCACTGAAACAGTTGCAGGCAACAGCCTATCCGAAAGTAAAAGAAAGTATTAACGCTCTGAAAAAGCATTGGCCTAAAGCCCAGCAGGGTTTGGTTGATAGTGTATTAGCTCAATACGATACGGTTGAGATAAAAGAGAAACAAATCATGACAGATTTGGCTGATTTCGAAGATTATGAGAAGGATGGCGGTATTGTTAAATTTAATGCAACCACAATTCTTGAAACAGAAGTATTACCAATCTCTCAGAAAGCACTCGAAATGCTGAATCGGGTTATTGTTGATAAGGGGAAAGAAGCTGTATTGTCAGATGAAGACTTATTAGGAAACTTCTCTTCTGTAAGACAGGTAGTGATGATTTCAGCTCTGATCGTTATTCTTTTTGCTATAATTGCAACAATTGTATTAAGCCGTGATATAGTACTTCCTATCAATTATGTACGAGGGATTATACAAAAACTTAGCTTAGGTGAACTTCCCGATAAGCAAAATCGCAAATTTAATCGTGATGAAGTGGGCGAAATGGCTGATGCTGTAGAAAAGCTGGCAAATGGTCTGAGAGAAACTTCATTGTTCGCAGAAAATATCGGAAAAGGTAATTATAAAGTAGAACATCAACCTTTGAGTGACAAGGACGTACTAGGTAACTCTTTGATTAACATGAGAGATAACCTGAAACGTGTAGCTGAAGAAGATAAGCGTCGCAACTGGGCTACAGAAGGTTTGGCTAAATTCGGAGATGTATTACGTAAAAATACGTCTGACCTGGATGAGTTGTGTGATCAGATTATGTCTGGCCTGGTAAAATATACAAATGCGAATCAGGGAGGTCTTTATATTATCAATGACGAAATTCAGGGTGTAGAACCTTATCTGGAACTGAAAGCATGTTATGCCTGGGATAAAAAGAAATATCTTGAGCAGAAGATTTATCCAGGAGAAGGTTTAGCCGGACAAGTTTGGCAGGAAGCTGAGTATGTGTATATGACAGAAGTTCCTACAAATTATATTACCATTACTTCAGGTCTTGGCGAAGCTAATCCTCGTAGTATTCTGATTGTGCCTCTGAAAGTAAATGATCAGGTATATGGAGTATTAGAGATCGCATCATTCAATGATTTTGCTGATTTTGAAATTGAGTTTATCGAGAAGATGGCAGAAAGCATTGCTTCAACACTTTCATCAGCCAAAGTAAATATCCGTACACAAAAACTTCTTCAGGAATCAACTATCCTTACTGAGCAAATGCGTAGTCAGGAAGAGGAGATGCGCCAGAATATGGAAGAGCTTATGGCTACTCAGGAAGAAATGGAGCGGAAACAACATGAATCTGCTCAACGTGAAGAAGAATTACTGGCAGAGGTTCAGTCGCTTAAAACTGAAATGCAAAGAAGATAGAATTCTATATACCAATACTGAAAGCGTGGGAGTTATCTCACGCTTTTTTTGTTTTCACATATTCATGCATATGAGTGAGAAAACATACTAATTTTGCAGTCTATTTTTGTTAAACTGATCATGTATATGAAGTATATCTGTGGGATCTTTGTGGGCTTTTGTGTTGGTTTGGTAGCTTGTAACACCGGAACCAAACTAGATAATAAAAAAATTGCGGAAGAGATGAAGAGCAGGAAGGTACTACATATTACGCCTATCCAGCTGACAGAAAATACTTTTCGGGAAGGCAAGAAGACGGCAGATTGGTTAGATAAGCGATTAGTTAGCCAATTGGAAAGGTTCTCTGACAAAAAGAATCTTGTCGAATGGAGTTCTGTTTGTAATGTTCGGTCTCTTGGAGTAGATTCTTTGAAAAAACAATATGGTATCTCTATTCAACGGTTAGCCCTACGAAATAGTCCGGAAAAACTAGCTATAAGCAAAACTGCTCTGCAAGTGTGGGATGCCTATCGTTACAATGCAGAGAAAAAACTACCAATGGAAGCAAACGTACAGCAGGAAGACAATATATATATGCTATATTCACAGCCTATAGCCTTAGCTAGTGCAACCTGTCTTCAGTGTCATGGTGCAGTTGGGAAAGAACTAAGCAGAAAAGATTTTGAAGCATTAAGAGCTTCCTATCCCTCTATAGATAGCCTGACAAACTATACATTGAACGAACCTATTGGGATATGGAATGTTTTATTCCCCAAAAACAAGCTGGCACAGCCACTGGATATAAAATAATACCTTAGAAATAAGTTCCTCAACGAGTTCGTCTATTCAAATTCTGATATTTGAGTTTGTCTCTTTATCTTTGAACAGTTTTAACCTTTATTTCTTTCCTGTAGTGCATTTGCATGCAGATACTACACTATTCTAAAAAATATTGCTCATGAAAAATTTATCACTTGGATTAAACATTGTTTTGTTGGTTGCGGTAGCAGTCTTATATTTTTTACACTTTAAAAAATCAGATACTTCCGGAGGAGCTACTTTGGTAGATTTGAAGAAGGATACCCTCTCTTCTGCCGCTGCTGCTGAAATTGCGTATGTAAACACAGATACTCTGATGGCTAAATATGAGTACTACAAAACTACATTAGATAACCTGAAAAGCCGTAGAGAGAAAATGGAGCAGGAAGTAAGCGGAAGAGCACGTTCATTACAGAATGAAGTGGCTGCTTACCAGAGAAAAGGCAATTCTATGAGCGTAGAGCAGCTTCAGGCTGCTGAGCAGAACCTTCGGATGAAAGATGCTGAACTAAGACAATATAGCGAAAAGTTAGCCAATGACCTGGCTAAAGAAGAGCAACAAAAGACAGATGAATTACTTGAAACGATATCTGTGTATCTGAAAAAATATACTAAAGGCAAGCCTTACAAATATGTATTTGCGTATACCAAAGGTGCAAGTGCTATTTTGTATGCACAAAACAACCTTGACATTACACAGGAAGTACTGGATGGCTTAAATACAGAATACAAGGCAACACAAAAATAAAATGAAAAGAGGCTGTTTCATAAAAGGAACGGCCTCTTTTGTTTCAGACAATTCTAACATCCAGAAGCTCCCCCAGCTCTGTAAAGTATTTTATCCATCGCTGAGCTGACAAATCTCCCTTCCTTGCCAAATCCCTCATTTCGCCATAATAACGGTTGCCAACAAAGAAATAGATATTTTGTGATATCCAGAGGTCTAATGTCATCGGAAACTGTTTTAACTCTCGCATCCACTCCGCCAGATATTTTACCTGATCCAGACTAGGAGTAGACTCCAGCTCTTTCATAAGGAGATTTAATCGTTTTACGGCTGTAAAACCAACTGTATCCGGATTAGGTTTGATATGCCACCGTTTTACTTCCTTAGCTAGCCTTCTCATCTCATCCATATTGGGGCGCTCAGATTCAAACAAATCCCGCAGATTGGCTTGTACTACTACCTCAACAGTTGTTTTAAATACGCCTGGTAGGGACGAATCTGTCGTATTCATCAGATTCATCATATGATAATTATGCTCATAGATTTGTCTGAATGAGTTTTCGATAGATTCCAGTGTGTTTTGAGTAATCTTTTTTAATACTCTGTGTTGGTCATCTTTTGAGAGATAAGGAAGAGAAAATAGCTCCGTACCGAAAAACTGATCCATGGAATGAATGACTTCTCCTATGTGTCCAAGAGAAAAAAGCTCACGGACAACCCGATGCATTTCCATAAACTCCTCAGAGGGCATATTTTCCCGTGCATGGGCAATAATGGTTTGCTGGCCCAGATATAATACGGCAAAGCTCACTACACTTTCTTCCATTGTCAGTGTAGAGATTACTTTTGTTATTCCAAGTGCTAGCTTCTGAAGTCCAGCTTCCAGCCGATCGTATACTTCACTTTCAAAAATATAACTGTTGGCAGTTTGATGATCTGGCTCCTCTTCAAAAAGGGAAATGATAGCTTGCTGTGCACAAACCCGGGTCATTGTCAGTCGTGCAGGTTTTACTTTTCGTTCATAGATAACTGCTGCATTTCCAAGTTCAGATACATTACTCGGAACCAGTAAGAGCTTTTCCAGAAATTTCTGCTCCAATAAGGAAGGTGTATTTTTAGGCTGTATTTCTTCTGCCAACTGGATGGCTCTACTGGCATATTGTAAAATTTGTATAGTCTCAATTCCGGATACTTCATCAAAGAACCACCCACAACTGGTATACATCAGCATTGCCTGACGCTGCATTTCAAGTAGCTTTACAAATACTATTTTATCTGCCTGACTAGTGTTTGGGCTCAGATGTGTTGTGAGAAACTTGTGTAGTGACTCTTGTGATCGGTTGAGAATTACATTAATATATTTGTTTCGGATATCCCAGGGATCTTTGACAAAGGTTGCCATTGCCTTGGTATACAAAGGAATTAATTCATCGCGTAGCCAATCCAGTGCTTGTCGCAATGGTGCTCTCCATTCTTGGTTCCAGTGAGGATTTCCCCCTGAGTTACATCCACAATTGTTTCTCCACCGTTCAACCCCATGAACGCAGCTCCAAGAGCTGTTTTCGAAGATCTGTACTTCCTGTGTAGGAGGAAATTTATCCAAAAATTCGCCGTAGTTGGTAACTCTGGCCAGATTATGAGTTTCAATATGAGTCATGCAGTAAGCTAGTGCCATATCCCCATGTCGGTGATGATGGCCATAACTTTCACCATCTGTCGCAATATGCACTATCTGAGCCGACTCCTGGTCATGTTCAGGAAATGCCTGTACCAAACGATCTGCAAAATGTTTACCATTTTTGAGCAATCCCTTAAAGGCCACATCCTGGGATACCAATCCATCATAAAAGAATAGCACAATAGATTTTCCGGAAGGAAGACGATAGAGGTAAGGAATACGGGGATTGATTCGGTCTCCCGATACATCAGTCCAGTGTTCGGTACCTATAACTCGTACAGATTTGGCCTGGCGCGGTGCCAGAATGGTAAATCTGATATTATTTTCTGCAAGAATCTCAAGTGTTTTGGTATCAACTGCTGTTTCTGCAAGCCATATGCCCTCAGGCTTTCTCTGAAACCGATATTCAAAATCACGTATACCCCAGATTACCTGTGTGCGTTTATCCTCGTGATTGGCCAGAGGCATTATGATATGATTGTATACCTGTGCCAAGGCCGAGCCATGTCCTGAAAAATTATCTAAACTTTCTTTGTCTGCCTGGAGAATAGCCTGATATGCTTCCGGATCTTGTTGCTCCAGCCAGGAAAGTAGGGTAGGGCCAAAGTTGAAACTAATACGTGAGTAATTATTAATAATATCTACAATGTCCTGATCTTGTCCAAGTATACGGGAGGCTGTATTAGCGGCATAACACTCATACGTAATGCGTTCATTCCAGTCATGGAAAGGGAATGCGGAATCTTGAGTTTCTATTGCTTCCAGCCAGGGATTTTCACGGGGTGGCTGATAAAAATGGCCATGTATACAAATGTATTTTTGTTTGAGATTCATAAATACTACAATTCACTTAATTAATTTTACAGAAGTCCTATAAAGAAAGCAAAGTAACTGGTATTCTATTTAAAATATTGGCAGAGTTATAATATGAAATTGTAATGTTGATCAAAGTAAAAAGACTCTGCCTTGTTGTATCCTATATATTGGAAAGATTTCATTTGTCAATATATGGTCATTTATAGTAAAAATAACAATATCTAAATTCATTTTTGTTGCGATGAATGTAGTAAAACTTCATATTTAATTAGAAATGATATTGTCTGTACCATTTCAATCATCTACATTCGTAGTATACTGAACAAGCTTGAAATAGTAATAAATAGGGGTGTATGTTTAAATTTTTAGTAGGTTTTGTGGTGTTTGCACTATGGTCAGTGTGGGCCAGATCTATATACATCTGTGAGATAAGACATATGTGTCAACAGGAGATATTTGTAGATTCTTCATTGGGGACAACCGCTAGTCTTCGGATTAGCCGTCTGGGTGAGATTATAAGCGGAGAAGGACAATTTATGTACAGTCTGGCGAGTAATTATGTACCTTTTACTGCTACAAATCGTTTCTTTCTCCAGAAAGTGAGTAAATATATAAGGCCTAACTCTTATCTTCGGCTAACAATAGAAGGTAGATATACACATTCGGAAAAGAATGTACCCGCTGGAATGTATGAAAACCTTGGTTTGGCAAGAGCCGCTTTGATAAGAGATAGTCTGGTTCAATATTATCAGATTAAAGCAAAACAGATAATTATTACTTCAGCTCTGGTAGAAGATACAGATCTTGAAGCTTCTACAGCTCCTGAAGAGCCAGTACGTTTTCTATTAAGTAGGGATACCAAGGAAGATGTTGTTCGGTATGAATTTATGAACATGTCATTTGCTGAGAGCAACTTCAAAAACCATGGCAATGTATTTACACCCAGGCTTCCTTTCATAATTTATACCGATTCACTGAAAGGATATCTGAAAGCTTATCCGAATAGTTCTGTATTTATTTCTACCTATGTGACAAAAGAAAATGGAGGACAGAAGAAGGCGCAGAGTAGGGCACAGGCAGTACGAACATATCTGATGAGAACAAAAGGAGTAGCTGCTCCTATTGTAATTGAGACTGCTGTAATAAACACGAAAAAAACAGATAGCCAGAGTCTTACTGTCCGAATTTCAGAAGTCAGATAAAAAACTGACATTTTTTTGATTTTTCCTGTTGGTTCTGGCAATTATAGTATAGTACAAAAAATGTATATATGGAGTTTCCACATATTTTTGATGAGTTTTTTAGTGAGACTAGTGTCTGGTTTCTGATCTTTATGCTAGTCTCCTTTCTGATAGGCTATGTGACTGCATGGTGGATCTATCGTCTAAACATGCGGACTATGCGTAAACAATTGAGACGGCTGAAAGAAGAAATAATCGAAGGTCGATTACTGGAGAGTAAAAATCCAGAAGAAACACAAAACCAACATCCTTCAGCACGCTAATGCTGAAGGATGTTGGTTGAACAGGTAATAGAATAGCTTATTGTTCTTTTAAAAATACAACTCCTAATGGAGGTAGTGTAATTGTGATGGAAAATGGCTTTCCATGATGCATTATAAGTTCTGTTGTTGCAGAGTGCTTATTCAATGAATCGCTACCTGCATATTCTTTGGCATCACTGTTAAATATTTCTACCCAGGTTCCTTTTTCGGGTACACCTATTCGGTAGGATTGATGTGTCTGAGGAGTAAAGTTGCAGATAACTGCAATCTTTTCTTTGCCAGAACTATCTTTTCGTAAGAAGCTGATCACACTATTATCCGCATCTCCATAATCGAGCCACTCAAATCCATTGGTATCAAACGATAATTCATATAATGCCTTCTCTGTTTTAAACAGGTGATTGAGTTGTTTTAACTCATTCATAACTCCCTTATGAAGATCATATTGAGTAAGGTGCCAATCTAAACTTCTGTCGTGGTTCCATTCTCTTGTTTGGGCAAACTCATCTCCCATAAAGAGTAGTTTCATACCAGGGTGTGCAAACATGTATCCATATAATAATCTAAGGTTTGCGAACTTTTGCCACTCATCACCAGGCATCTTATAAATTAATGGATTTTTGCCATGTACCACCTCGTCATGAGACAATGGAAGCATAAAGTTTTCATGGAATGCATAGATAATACTAAAGGTAATTTGCCCTTGGTGATAACGTCTGTAAAGCGGATCAGTTGACATGTATTTGAGTGTATCATGCATCCAGCCCATCATCCATTTCATCCCAAATCCTAGTCCTCCTGTATAAACCGGACGTGATACGCCTGGATAGGCTGTAGATTCCTCGGCTATAGTGTGTACATCAGGATATTCCTGATAGACAGTAGTATTGAATTCTTGTATCAATGAGATTGCTTCCAGGTTTTCGCGTCCACCATATTGATTGGGTATCCATTCACCATGATTACGGGAATAATCCAGATAAAGCATAGAGGCTACTGCGTCAACCCGAAGTCCATCTGCATGGTACTTATCAAGCCAGAAAATGGCATTACTGATGAGGAAGGCTCGGACTTCATTTCGTCCATAATTGAATATCAGACTTTTCCAATCAGGGTGCCAGCCTTTACGGGGATCTGCATGTTCATATAGATTGGTCCCATCAAAATAGGCAAGTCCATGTCGGTCTTCCGGAAAATGAGAAGGTACCCAGTCAAGTATTACGCCTATGCCTGCCTGATGGAAGGATTCTATCAGGTGCATAAAATCCTGAGGCGTACCATAGCGGCTGCTTGGTGCAAAGTATCCCGTAATCTGATAACCCCACGATCCATAGAATGGATGCTCCATCACTGGTAAAAACTCGACATGTGTAAAACCAAGTTCTTTCACATAGGCCGGTAGCTCATCTGCCAGTTCACGATAGCTTAATGAACGATTTCCTCCTTCAGGGCTCCGTTTCCATGAGCCCAAATGCACTTCATATACTGAATAAGGCTGTACCTGTCCCGTTTTTGCACGACGTTGTTGTAACCATTCTGAGTCATTCCATTGATAGTTAATATCCCAGATAACAGAAGCTGTATTGGGCGGTGTTTCCCATAGCAATCCAAATGGATCTCCTTTCTCTACCTCATACCCTTGGTTATGTGAACGAATAAAATATTTGTATAACTCTCCCTGGCCTATATTAGGGACAAAGCCTTCCCAGATACCCGAACCATCCCAGCGGGGATATAGTGGGTGAGTAGTTCTGTTCCAGAAATTAAACGTACCTACAAGGGAAACACGTTCAGCATTAGGTGCCCATACGGCAAAGTAAGTCCCTTGAACCCCATTATGAGTAATTATATGTGCTCCTAATTTTTCATAGAGCTTAAAATGTTTACCAGAGCGGAATAGACTGATATCGAAGTCTGTAAATAAGCTTACACCTGAAATAGTATAAATCTCGGTAGAAGTGTAGGCGTCAGATGAATTTTCCAATGACATAAAAAATAGGATGTAAAATGTAGTAGTATAAATAGTATGCGTTCTTCAAAAAAATAAAAATTTCCTGCCCGGTTCTTCAAAATAAACTTCCTTGTATTACCTGAGGGAGAGGAGATGGTCCTTTTACATCCATCTGACAATGCTTCTCTAATTGTTTTGTCAGATATACTGCCAGTTCAGGAGCCAGTGTGTTTGGATCTGGTTCATGAACAAAAAAGTACAATGTATGCAGCCCTTGCTCAAACCAGGATTTTATACGTAGTACCCAGCTATCAATACGTTCATAATCAGTTGGATGTAGTCCATTGCCCACAAATCGAATCATGGCAGTCGGAGTAGTAAGATGCATATGTAATACATCCCTGCGTCCTGCAACATCTGATAGCACAGTACCTACATGGTTTTCCTGTAGCATGGCAAAAGTTTCTTCAACTTCTGGATTGCTTTTAAACCAGTCAGGATGGCGAAACTCTATAGCCAATGGTACTTTGGGAGTAAATGTCTTTATGAAATGTTCCAGGATATTTGCTTGCTGGGGAGAAAAGTGGGGCGGTAATTGTAAAAAAGAGACCCCCAGTTTTTCGTTCAGTGATGTGATATTTTCTCCAAATGCCTGGATTGCAGATTCTGTGTTCATCAATAATGCTTCATGGCTAATTTGCTGAGGCCATTTAGGGCAAAACTTAAATCCCGGCTCAGATGTCTCATACCAACGCTGAATAGTAGCTTGATCTGGAATGCGGTAATGAGTAGTATTCAATTCAATGGTATTGAACTGACGTGAGTAGTAATGTAAATAGTCTTTCTCTTTTGCTGTCAATGGGTACCACTTTCCAACCCATTCTTTTGTTGACCACACAGGACACCCTATATAGACTTGGGGTATATGGGCTTCATTTTTTGCCTTATTTAGTAAAGGCAAAGTTGCAGTATGATCGATTGGTAATGTAAAATCAACCTTTTCAATAGAAGGAAGTTTACCAAAATCCATGGTGTTAATGGGTTTGTTTCAATTTTAAATCAACACACTGAAAAATATGATGCCACTAAGACAAATCAGTTGGTTGTTGATTAGGGAGTTAGTTTCTCCTGATACATAGATAGATGAAAGTCCCTTCGTTTACAAGTATTTGCACAAGTTTAGATGAGTTTGGTTAGCATTAACTTTTCTTCTAGTTCCTGGCTCAGCATATCACAATATGACTGAACCCGTTCTATAGTACGCCTTATTATTTTACTGTCACTTACCGGATTTTCAACTAACCTCATTCCAAACATAATTTCTTCCTTTATCCCTGTTACTTCCAGAAATGTGAAAGGTGGTTCAATATAATTAAGAATAAAACGAAGCTGGCCCAGATCTGCTGACAGTAAGGTGGTTTCATAATCTACTTTCAATTGCTTGAACAGCCGTATATAAGAATGGGTTAACAAGCTTCTGTATTCTATATTTTCTTCGGTCAGGTCTACTATTTTCTGATAATTTAATGTGGGTCTATAAACCGATACAGTAGGTGTAATAACCGTTTCCTGAATGGCAATTGGTGGATTTTCTGTAAAGTCGGAATACTTGGAAAGTTTGGAGAAAAGATCCTCAGGCTGAAAAGGTTTTAATACATAATCATTCATTCCTGCTTCCTGTATTTTATCTTTAACCTCAGAGATTGGTGCTGCTGTCATAGCCAATACAGGTGCCTGACTATATTGCCTTATCTGACGTGTGGCTTCATAGCCATCCATTTCAGGCATTTGCAGATCCATTAAAATTAAATCATATTGCTCTGCTTTTACTTTTTCCAGGGCGGCTCTCCCATCTTCTGCATAATCGTATATCATATCCCATCTTTCCAGAAATTTAGCTGTTACCATACGATTGATGTCGTTATCTTCAACTATAAGGATACGGATACCATTTAATGACTGAGGTCCGGGTATAGTGATAGATGGTATTGAAGGTGATGGTAATGACTTCTGAGAGACAGATTTTCTTAATCGCAAAGTAAAATAAAATCCGGAACCAGAACCTACTTTACTCTTTACATAGATTATGCTGTTCTGCATTTCCAGTAATCGTTTGGTAATAGTAAGACCTAAACCCGTGCCACCATATTTTCGGGTGGTATCTGTGCTGGCCTGTGTAAAACTCTCGAAAATTACATCAAGCTTATCTTTGGGAATTCCAATACCCGAATCCTCAACTGAGAAATTAATATCCACAAAATTCTTTTCTTCATAATTAATTTTTGCATCAAGTTTTACCCATCCTTTTTCTGTAAACTTGACAGCATTACTAATCAGGTTATTGAGCACCTGAGCCAGGCGAACAGGGTCTCCAGATAATAATGTGGGAATAGCAGGGTCTATTTCGCAGATAAACTGAAGATTCTTTTCGGAAGCACTATATAAGTGGGTTTGCTGCACACGGTTAATGGCTTCCCGAAAGTTAAATTCAATCTCTTCAAACTCAATTCTTCCTGCCTCTATCTTATTCAAATCCAGTATGTCGTTGACTAGTAACAATAGATTCTCAGCTGAAAATTGTAGTATTTCCAGATTTTCTATTTGTTCGTCTCGTGGATCGTCCTGCAATAAATAATGAGACATACCCAGAATAGCATTGATAGGAGTGCGTATTTCATGACTCATGGTTGCGAGGAACTGTTCTTTGGCTATAGATGCTTGTTCTGCCTGATTCTTGGCCTTGATAAGTTCTATTTCCCGTAATTTTCTTTCTGTTATATCCTGAATAGTACCTACAATCCGACGAGGTTTGGCATTGAGTCCAAAAATAATTTTACCTATCAGTTGGATATAAATCAGGCTACCACTGTCTGCTTGAGTAGCTCTGTATTCCATTCTGAGAGTATCTGCTTCTGGTGTTGCCTGTTCCAGCATTTCCTGCAGAGTAAGGCTATAGCCAGGCTGCATACGTTCTTGGAAGCGTGAAAAAGTAAAGGGTTGCCCTGGTGCCAGATCAAATATCCTGTAAGTCTCCTCAGATACTTCACCTTGTTGAGTATGTAAATCAAACTCAAAGCTGCCGATTCGGGCGAGATTCTGAGCTTCACGTAAGGCCGCCTCTTTCTTACGCAGCTTTACATTGGCAATTCGTTTTTCAGTAACATCTGTGATCCGAATCAGATAGAGAGACTTTCGCTTGATGCTGATCCATGTAATACCTACATCACCCCAGAAAATCTTCCTGTTGGCTGTAATAAATTCACGTTCCTGTACCCAACGTCTGGAACGCCTTAATGTATTTAATATTTCCTGTCGTTCTTTTGATGTGAAAGGCTTCTTTTGAAAGAGATTACTGTCTTTTCCCACAAGTTGCTCTTTGTCTGATAAGTCAAATAACGCAATGGCTTTCTGATTACATGCTTGTATCTCATTGGTTCGTGGATCAACCAGAGCAATGGCATCATAGGAATTCTCAAATATTGCCTCTAATTGTTGTTGTGCAGTAACAGCAGATTCCTGTTCTCGTATGGTTAATGTGTTGAAATAGAAGGCAAACAATAGAGAAAGTGATATGCTAATAGTCAAAGACAGATAATACATAAAGTGCAGAAGCTTGGGTGATAGCTCCTGTACAACAAATAGAGAGTAGTTTGTAAACTCAAGTACAGCAATACATGAAAGTGGTACTGCCAGCCCCAATATAAGAAATACACCTCTCTTGTGCAGGTTGTAAAATAGCATAACTCCCAATAAGGCAGCATAATACAACAGATGAAATCCACTTTCATATCCAAGAGAAGAGGCTGTAAAAAATATGTTGGCATTGATCACCAGAAAAAGAACAGCCTTTGATACTCGATAAAACCACCACTGAGCTTCTCCTAAGAAGTTCAGACCTATAGATGCCAATAAAACTATAAAAGTGACATATTCAGTTATAAAGAGGCTAGTAATAGATAAGATGTAATAGAGAACAGCCAGAGGAATAGTAAATATTGCCGCTGTTATACTAATTTGATTAGTGAGAATTACACTTTTGTAATGTTTGGGTGAAAGTTTGTCGTGTGCTCCTTGTTGTGAAACAAACTCCCAAATGGCGACAAGCGTCATATGGATACAGGTTGCTGTATAAATGCCAGGACTTTATTTAAATTTATAAAAACACAAAAGGCTAATGGACCCGCTGGTAGTTTTTGTGTTATAGCTACTATATATTATGATTCTTTAAAGCTTGCTAAATTAATTCTCTTCAATTGTTGACTTTGATTTCAGAAATATAAATAAATCACTCCTTAGTTTATAAAATAGAATTTATTTAGATAGAGAATTTTACAAAAGTAGGGAATAAAATATGTTGGGAAAAGATTGTTTTACCATTGTAACTCTTGTCAATCGCTATTTTCTACGTCGTTTGCTTTTATTGGTAATCTGTTCAATTCTGGTATTTCTGATCCACTGTAAATAATCGTGTAATCTTTCAGAAGAACGTAATGCTTGTATTGTGTAAAAGGTTTTCTTCAATTCTTTATTGCTAAATATATTATGTATTGTAGAATGACAGGGTTGACATAGAGGAACTGTTTCTGTATATCTACCCCCTTCTTCTTTTGGTACCAAATGGTGTAAAGTGACCTTGCTTACTTTCCGTTCACATAATGCGCATATTTTTTCTGTATCTGACATAGTATAAGGTAACCCTGACTAACTAGATGTAAATGTAATGCTACAGTGAAAAAATGCATATACTAATTGCTTTTTTCAAGAATAAAGACCTATTTTTGAAGATGTTTGTTTTGATACAATGCATTATTTCTAGCCATATAATTATATGAACGTTCAAATCTACTGATTTTAAGACTCTTATATTATTGGGTTTTGTTTTTCGTAGATAGTTTAAAGAGTTTCGTCGAAAAAATAATGTGTGTAAGAAATAATATATTTAGCTTTGAGTTTATAGGTAGCGCATCTGCTGTCTTTTTATGAAATTGTTTTTATTTGACTATTTTTTTCTAATTTCTATACATGGAGCATGCCCCAATTAATAATGACTTAGTCAAAGCGTGGCAAGGAGAACAAACGATTCTTTACAACCAACAACAGGAATGGATTCATTATCGGACAATGAGTGATTTGTCTAATTCAAAATTTTATCTTAAAACATTGTCAGGGTTAGTTATTTGTGGTGAATTGGTTATTAACAATGCCCAACTGAAAGAGATAAATAAAAACAAGATTACAATGCTCCGTAAACGTATCAACGAAGTATCTGCAAGGGTTGAAGCGTTCAGAGATTTATTGAATGGATTTTACAAGCCTTTTGGCAAACAGAAATAGACACATTAAAAATAGAAGTTACAAGTACCAAACCACCTACAATCCTAAAATGCCACAGAAGCTGCCCTATACAGGGCAGCTTCTGTGGTTTTCTGATTTATGAGATACATCCTTGTTATCTGTTTCTGTTTGGCTTTCGTGCTTAAAAGCTGTAAGTCTGAAGACTCTTCAAATGAAAAGTTGACAAAATCTAAAAGTGTATTTGATCCTTTTTTTCAGAAATTCAGCAAGGACTCTATTTACCAAAAGCAGCATATCTCATTTCCTCTTCCCTATTATGAATGGGATATTGAGAATAAATTATCAGAAGAAATAATCAATAGGAATCAATGGAAATTTATTAATTTCTCAAAGGATAAATATATGTCGTCGAGAGAAATAGATGCTTATACACAAGTATCTGTGCAGAAAAAAGATACACTGATTTATATAAGAAATGGAATAGATAACGGAATTCGAATTGAGTATTTTTTTACTCAAAAAGACAAAATGTGGTATCTGGTTAAGATTATTGACAAATCAATGTAAGTGTATCACAGTATAGTAAATGCTCCTTGATACAAGGATAAGATAACAAATGGTTTTACTGAAGTCTAATTTACAGTGATCGCTACAGTTTTTAATTGTTGGGTATATTTCAGATGACTTTTTTCAAAGGCACTAAGATTCATTTCAAAGCGAGGTTTACCACCTTCCGATACAAAATTTATCAGGCTTCCAAATTTGGCCGCACCATCTTTGTTTGTAATGACAAGCATTGAAGATCCTTTAACTTTTTGCAAAACTGTGCTTAGTCCATCCGAATGTTCTGTTGCGAGATACAGGATATGGCATGTTTTATCTACTTCTGCGACACTTTTAAACTGCTTAATCGTTATTTTTCGACTGCTGGTTGTGCGAGCTGCTGCCATTTTCTTTAGTTCTGCTTCCATTTCCGGGCTACCCAATACGCCAATTACAATATTATTGTTGTTATAAGTATCAGGCCACTGAATTTCCTTAATAAAGTTATATATATAGATACTATGTACCCGATAAATTACCTCTCCTGGCCCATCCTGTTTATTGACAGAAATAGAGGGGACAAGCGAATGTAGTAGAATTGATATGGTTAGTAAAATTGTTTTCATTTTTTCACAAAGCACTATCTACCCAAAATATGCTTAATTCTTATTTTCCAGTAATTTGATCTTATTCTGTACCTGTTGGAATCGGTCTCTGTCATTCAGGTAATGATAAATGCCACTCAACGCCTTCAATGAATTGATGTTTTGTGGAGATAGTTGCGATGCTTTTTCGATATAAGGCCTTGATTCAACAATGAGTGAAGAAATTACTTCAATGCGTTGATTGAACTGAGTAATGGTTTCCTGATATACATCTGGTTTGTTGATCAGATCTACTGCGTGATTGTAAAATGCAATCCCCAGATTGTAGTTTGCAAGAAAATTATTGGGTTCCTTACCCAGAATCTTTTTGTATATCGATAATCTTTTCTGGAAATAAGCTTCTTCTTTGGTGGTATCCTTCTTGGCTATTGTCTCATATACACTACCAGCCACCATCATGGCATCTGTATCATAGGGATTAGCTTTCAGATAGTCTTCAATGAGTTTTTCTGCTTTGGCATATTCTTTCAGCTGGAGATACAGGTTTATTTCACTTGTTCGCAGATTCGGATCATCCGGAAAAGCCTTTCTACCTGCTGTAATAGCCTCTACCGCTTTAGTCTTATTGGCAGCTCCCAAGTAGATCTGAGCTAAATCATCATAAAGTAAAGGACTCTTATAGCCTTTTTGTAGAGCTTGTTCGTAGTATTGCTGAGCATCAGCTTTTTTGCTAAGGGAAAAAGAAATAAACCCTGCATGGTAAAGCGCTTCTGCATAAAACTCGTCTGGCTTGGTCTTAGCCCTGTAATCGATAAAAATCTTCAGATCTTTTAAGGCTTTCTCAAATTGTTTAGCATTGAGTAGGTCGATGCCTTCGTTATAATAAGTGCCATAAAGGTATTCGAGCGCAGTTTCGGAGGAGCTTATATATGTTTTCTTTAAATCCAGTGTGATGCTTTTACTGAGCGACTGAACAGCTATTTCCCGACTCTCACCTGCTGCAGGATTTTGTTTGTATAGTTCTTTGTATACGAATCCCTTGAGATACCAGGTTCTCGCATCGTTTTTTGTAGCTTCATTTTGAGAAGCCTGTTCGATGGTTTCCTTAGCTGACTGAAGATTATTCTGTTTGAGGTACTCAGCTGTTTTATCTAGTAGGGCGGTTTGGCCAAACCCATTGTAAAAAAACAGCGTAAGTAGAAAAATGAGGTAAAAACTTTTACGAAAGAACATTTGGCTTATACAGTTGAGACAAACCTATTTAATACTTCATGTTCTCACAAAGAACGTAGGTTCTCTCATTCAATGTGCCACATAAAAGGATAATTCGTTACAACGTAAGTTTTTTACTGGTAATGTAAAGTTCTAATATACAGATATATGTAGAGAGGTTATAAAAGAAAAAGACCTGCTTGGAAAAGCAGGTCTTTTAGTAAAACTTTATTATGGTCTGTTATTAGGCAACTTTTTTGTGTTTATACTTTCATTTGGAACAGTATACGCAGTTACAATTGTTGCTACTACCAGTACCCCAATAATAATAAGCCAAATCATAATTGTTGTATGTTAAAGTTTAGTACAAAACAGATTGATTCAATCCCCAAAAGTAGTAAAAAGCCAGTCTGTAGTACAATCGCCTGCCACAATTATTTTGCAGCATGCAGTAAATCTGCAATCAGACGTGTTGTTTCTTTTAGATAATCGTCTTTTTTCAGATTATATAACTTCTTTTTAGGCTCTTCACTATTAGTAGAAGCTGCTTCGGTATCTGATGGATTATCCTGTACTTCTTCTTCTGCAGCTGCCAGCATTTTATTTTTCTTTTCAGCCTCTTCTCTTTCTTTACGGCGTTTTGCTTCCTGTAAAGAAACCTTTGTATTAGAGCGTGCTTTCTGTGCGTCGTTAATTTGCTGTTGTAACTCTTTCAGGTCGGCATCAGATTGCAGGCGTTTTTCGTAGTTTTTCTCCAGTACAGATACCAGTTTCTCTGATATATTGTTTACAGGCTTAAAGTTAGAAGCCGGAATCTGATCCCACGCTAATGCATGTGGTTGTGAACTTTCTCCAAACTCAGCTGCACTAAATACGGATGGAAGCTGTACGTCAGGGGTCACACCTTTTAATTGTGTGCTGTTTCCTGTTACACGATAGAACTTCGCAATTGTCAGGTTAACCTGGCCTAGTTTATCTGTACCTTGCATATATCTGTTCAGGTCCAGCTGACTTTGTACTGTTCCTTTGCCATAGGACTGTTCTCCTACAATTACGCCTCTTTTGTAATCCTGAATAGCTCCTGCAAAAATTTCAGAGGCGGATGCACTGAAACGATTAATCAAAACGGCTAACGGACCAGTATATGCCTGAGATTTGTCATTGTCTTTTAATACATCTATTGACCCATTGCTGTTACGTACTTGTACCACTGGTCCATCAGGAATGAATAAACCTGTCAGATCAATGGCTTCAGAAAGTAGTCCACCTCCATTGTTACGAAGGTCAAGCACCAGTGCATCCATTTTCTGAGTTTGTAGCTCGCCAATAATACGTTTTACATCATTGGTAGTACTTTTATAATTGGTTTCGCCCTTCTGACGATCTTCATAATTTGCATAAAAAGCTGGAATTTGGATTACACCTAAACGGAAAGGCTTTCCATTGTGTGTGATGGGTACAATTTCACCTTTAGCAGAAGATTCTTCCAGTTTGATTTTATCTCTTACCAGACGTAGTTCACGAGGTGGAGCAGTTACATCAGCATTGGATGATAATAGTTGCAGACGTACGATAGTACCTTTTGCACCTCTGATAAGTTTTACTACTTCATCTACTCTCCAGCCAATTACATCAACCATTTTGCCATCATCTCCTTGTGCTACTGCTACAATACGATCCCCTTTCTGTACTTGTTTGCTTTTAAATGCAGGTCCACCAGGAATCACTTCAGTGACTGTAGTATAGTCATTCTGCTCTCTTAATGAAGCCCCAATTCCTTCCAGAGAACGTGTCATATCAATTTTAAAATTGGCTGAACGTGCTGGTGATAAATAGCTTGTATGTGGATCAATGTTTTCTGCGAACGCATTCATGTAAGCTTCAAATACATCTTCACTCGTTGTTTGCGAAATGATCTTATCTATATTTTTGTAACGCTCACCTACTACTTTTGAAATTTCGTCCCACTTCTTGTTGTTAAGTTTTAAACGTAGAGCTTGCTCTTTAATATTTTTGCGCCAGAGATCGTTTAATTCATCTGGGTTTTTTGCCCAGGAAGCTTTTTCACGATTTGTTTCATAATACTCATCTACAGTGAAATCCATTTCTTTCTCGAGAAGCTTCGCCACATAGGTATCACGCTCCAATGCTCTGTTTTTATATACCTGATAAATTTCGTAGGCGGCTGCCAGATTTCCGTCTTTCAGATCATTATCCAACTGATAACGGTACTTTTCAAAGCCTTGTACATCAGAGGCAAGGAAGTACATCCGATTGTAGTCCAGGTTCTTTAAATAATTATCCAGCAACTGAGAGGATAACGTGTCATTAAGAGTTGTTTTTTGATAATGTCCCTGAGAGAGAATTTGAGCAATTAATACGCTTACCTTGCTCTGGTCACTTGTAGGCGTCAGATCAGTCTTTGGCTGATTATCGAATGTTTGCGTATAAATAAAGTTGGCGCCTACTAACAAAGGTAATAACACCAACAATGACTTTTTCACGATCATACTCTATAAGATAACAGATGATTAATAAAAAATAAAAACAGAGGATTTAGAAAACCTGATATTTACTACCCGCTCAATAAGTGTATCAGAATAACGTATTTTCCTGTAAAAGAGTTGTATTTTGTTTTATCTAATTCATTCTTAGTGAAATATAATTTTATCGTAAAGTAAAAATATTTCCGGTTTTAATCTACTACAATTTCTATGCGAAGCTATATGTGTATGTAAGAAATTATTTCTGTTTAAGACGAAAATAGGGAATTACACGATAGAATACCTGTAAATTATGACAAGTGGCTCACAAACCGGGAAAAGCAGATTTTTGAATGTGAGAGTAAAGAGAGATAGTTTTAGATAGGCAAAAAAAGATAATTTAAAAAATCAATTCTGAAAATTTGTATAATTGGGCACAGTATTAAAATTCCCGCAGAACGTAATCTTATTGGAGAACATTTTTATTCCTTATACAATTATGCCTTTACATCCCAGATACATAATTACACTCTGTCTTTTTTGTTTATGTGCATTTGTTCAGATTGCAGATGCACAGGATGCATTAGTATTGACTAAACGCAAGAACAAACGATTGGAAAAATATTTTTTTGTAGGAGATCGAATAACTTTTCGATTGAACAATTCCTCATTATTTGAAACGGGTGTTATAACACAGATTACCAAAAATACTTTCCTTACTAATGGGCATGCTGTAATCATAGACAGTCTGGCTGTTGTTAGTGAGAATGGGAGAGGTCTGAAGTTTGCGTTGGGGATGATTTCTGCCACTGTAGGTGGAGTGATTTTATTTGCGGGAATTTTTCAGGGTGCATGGGTCTTCCCTTTGGGTGCTGCATTTTTTGGTTCTGGCTTGGTTCAGGCAGGTATTTATGGAACCAGGCTGTTGATGCATAACAGATACAATGTAAGAGGCAAATGGCGATTTGATGCCAAGCAACTTGAGAAAGAGCCAGAAGATGAGGTAGAGGATGAAAAATAAACCATCAAAACCAATACATAGTTAACTATATGTCTGTTATCATCACTAAGTTAAGCACAGATGATGAAATTGAGCAATTACTAAAGCTTCAACATAAAAATCTTGCCCGGAATAACTCTCCTCAGACCATCGAAAGTCAGGGCTTCGTAACGGTAGAACATACATTTGATCTGCTAAAACAGATGAATCAGGCAGAACCACAGATTGTAGCCAGAGATGGAGAAAAGATCGTTGGCTATGCCTTGGTTATGCTCAAAGAGTTTAGACAATCCATTCCTGTGCTGGAGCCCATGTTTGCCATGTTGTCTGAGATATATCTTTCGAATAAGGTATTATCAGATTACCACTATTATGTAATGGGACAAATCTGTATTGATGAACAATATCGTGGGCAGGGACTTTTTGACCAGCTTTATCTGGGGCAGAAAGAACAATTAAAAGATCGCTATGAACTATGCATTACAGAGGTGGCTACCCGTAATCAACGTTCTATGAATGCACATCGCAGAGTGGGTTTTGAATCCATTCACGAATATACAGCTCCCAATGGTGAAACCTGGTCTGTTGTTGTGTGGGAGATACGTAAATAAATTCCAATATATAAACTCTGGATTTTAATCAATACTTTATGCCTGATTCGATCCTCAAATACTTTCAGTCTCAGATAGGAAAGTCTATCGAAAAATCTTCTGCCAGTTTAGGAAACTGGCTTAATGGAACTTTTGTGGAAGTAAAGGAAGGTGAGATGACAGTCTCGTTTGTGGTACGTAAAGATATGACCAATCCTTTGGGAATATTGCATGGTGGGGCCGCCTCTGCTATTATTGATGATGTAATGGGTATGACAGTCTATGCATTAGGAAAGGAATTTGTTTATGTAACGGTTAGTCTTACTGTCGATTTTCTGAATAATGCTAAAGAAGGAGAAACCATTTATGCAAAGACCAGAGTGGTACGCAATGGAAAAACATTGATTAATGTAGAATGCCAACTGATTAATGAGCAGAATAAATTACTTGCAAAAGGAACCTCTAATTTTGTCGCGACATCAATTAAAACAACTCTGTAAATTTTTTGTGCCAATACTATTCATAAAAGCAATCACATACATTCGGCTGATTATAGGGTTGTTTTATCCTGATTAACTCTGAACTTACATCTGCTATAAGACAAATTTTACAAATTGGCAAAGCCTAAATGCTTTATTTGTAGTATAAATAGCATAACTTTCCCCAACTTTGTTTTTCAAATAAAGAATATTTACCTTAATGTCAGGTATTTAAGAAAAACGTTGTAAATGCATTCAATAGCATTTCTTTATATTTACCAAGTGGATTCCAAAAGAATCAGAGTTATTCTTTTAAACGCGAAAAAAATTGTATGAGTGTATTCAAGAATATTAAGTCGCTTTTTATTGTAGATGAAACCAATACAGACAATCAGTCTGTTCAGCAGCAACCTCAGGAAGCACAACAAAAAACAACGTCTAATCAAACACCTCCACCAATACCACAAAATACACCAGCAGTACCTGGAGGGGTTGATCAGCGAATCTTTGACTCTTTGCTGAAAGCATTGGAGGATAATAATCAACCAGGATTTGATTTTCTGGAGTTTAAGAATTCATTACAAACTTTGGCTACTATTATTCCTGATGAATCTACACGATATAAATCTGCCTATGCTACTGCTGCGACTATGGGATTAACAGTTGAAAAGCTGGTAGATAGTGCAAAATTTTATCAGGGAATATTATCGAGGGAAAAAGATAATTTTGATAAGGCTGTTGTACAACAGGTAGATTTGAATGTAACTGCAAAGCAAAAGGAAGCAGAGCGTTTGCAAACTCTTATTCAACAGAAAGCAGAGCAGATAAAGAAGCTAACAGAAGAGATTACTGCTCATCAGGAAGAAATGAATAAAGCTCAGAGTGTAATAACTGAAGCTGCTACTAAAATTGAAACTACCAAAAACAACTTCTATGTTACTCTTGAGGCTGTAATGGGACAAATTCAGAATGATATTGCCAATATTGAGCGATTCCTGAAATGATAAAGTAATGGCATAATCTCAAGTACTGATTATCTGCAATCTGGAGATGATAGTTGGATAATAACAAGTTTTATCTGTATATAAGGTTACCTGACAGGATTTTATCCATTAATAGTAAAAATAGCACATTCAACGATGAACTCATTAGACTCAATGAAACCCAAATCATTTTGGGAAAAACCAGAAGGTACGACCGGAAAGTTATTCATGGCAGCCATAATAGGTGGAGGAGGATATCTGTTATATAAAGCACTTCCTTATATTATTACACTGCTTGAGAATACATTGTATACTATTTTCCTGTTAGCAGGTTTAGCGGTAGTGCTATATATTCTTTTTGATCCGAAGTTTCGGACATTAGTATGGTACTTATACAAAAGTATTATGCGGTTTATTACAGGTTTGTTTGTTCAAATAGATCCTATTGGAATCCTGGAATCATATATTGATAGCCTGAGAGGAAACCTGAGCAAAATGGATCGTCAGATTCAGAGTCTACGTGGACAAATGCGGAAACTGAAAGATCTGATGACTCAGAATGAGCGAACCATGAATGATAGTCTGGCACTTGCCAATAAAGCTAAACAGAAAGGTAGTCAGGCTCAGATGATTCTGAAAACCCGTAAAGCAGGCCGTTTGCAAGAGTCTAATATGAAGCTTGGAGATTTGTATAAGAAGATGGAGATCTTATACCGGGTACTGACAAAGATGTTTGAAAACTCAGGTATTCTGTTGGAAGATATTGAAGATCAGGTACAGGTAAAGAAAATAGAGCGTGAAGCCATTCGAAATAGTCACTCAGCCATGAAATCTGCTCTTAACATTATCTCAGGAGATAAAGATAAGCGATTAATGTTTGATCAGGCAATGGAGGCTATTGCAGATGATGTGAGCCGTAAGGTAGGGGAGATGGAACGTTTCATGGAACTGTCTGCCAACTTCATGGAATCTATCGACTTACAAAATGGTGTATACGAAGAGAAAGGTCTGGAAATGTTGGATCAATGGGAAAAAGAAGGTATTTCCTTCCTGTTGGGTGACCAGAAGCAAGTTCTTATTGCAGAAGGAAACAATCCAAACAAGTATATTGATCTGGATGCACCCGTTAATCGTCCTCCTCATAACACCAATCAGTATAACAAATTATTTGATTAAGATAATGAAATTTAAAGAAAACGTCCCTGTCTTGTTTTGGGCAGGGCTTTTCTTTAAAAGAGAAATTAATAGACTATTATATTTCTGAGTATCCTATTGCAAACCTAATTTAACCTAACATGGCTCAATTAACTTCTTTTGGAAGATTTACAATCGTGGCTATCATCATTGCAGCTATTGCTGGTGGCTACATAGCATTAAAAAATAAAGGAATTATTGGAGGTGGAACAAAAACAGAACAGGTAACAACTTCTTCTGATGCTAATCCTGCAGATGGAACAGCAACAGAAAAAGAGCCGGAATCTTCTGGTAGTACTGAAGCAACGTCTGCTTCTTCTGGGGCTTCTTCGTTTTCGTATGAGCCTCCTGCGCCTACCAATGGTAAGCTGAAAGGTGTCGTAGAAATGGGTGCAAGCGGATTTAATTCTTTTATTGTGAAAGCAGATGCAGACAAAAATTGGAAATTGGAGAAAGCTGAATTTGGGAATAGTTTAGTTACTGAGAATATGGCTTCTCAGGAAGATATACGAAGTGGCTTAAAGAAATACATTGGTACAATGTTAGATTATGGGGTAAGTCCTAAAGATATTCACTTTGTGGTAAGTTCCGGAGCTGCTAAAGCAGAGGTA
Source organism: Xanthocytophaga flava (assembly GCF_030068545.1). Classification (NCBI taxonomy): domain Bacteria; kingdom Pseudomonadati; phylum Bacteroidota; class Cytophagia; order Cytophagales; family Rhodocytophagaceae; genus Xanthocytophaga; species Xanthocytophaga flava. The sequence continues at coordinate 86,052 of NZ_JASJOR010000007.1, forward strand.
ACCCAAAAGATCACAAAGGAATTGAAAAGTCTGAATTATTATGTGAATGTAGTGACAGCAGAAGAAGAAGGAACTATGGGTTTGCAGGCTGTATTACCTCCAGTATATGAAGACAGAGCTTTTGTAGTAGATATCGGATCTGGCAATACAAAAATCTCATGGAAAGAAAACGGAAAAATTAAATCGCTGGAAAGCTATGGTGCCAAATATTTTCAGAATGGCGTTGATGACCAGAAAGTATATGATGAAATAGTCGCAAAAGCGAAACAAGTGCCAGAAGGATACCGAAAAACATGCTTTATTATTGGAGGCGCTCCTTTTAAACTGGCCAAAGAAGTACGAAATGGAAAAGAAAGATATACCGTATTAAAAGCTCCTGGCGATTATAATCCTAGCGAAGCTAAAGATAAAGCTGGTGTAAATATCTATAAAGCCATTGCGGATGCCACTGAATGTAAGCAATTTGTATTTGACTGGGATGCTAACTTTACTATAGGTTTCCTTTTATCAAATACCAAATAATAAATCATTACAAATGATAACCTCACCCCAAATTTTTCACATTATTTTTGAAAAGTTTGGGGTTTTTTACCGAATGAATTTTAAAAATCTATTGCCTATACATAATCTATACTGTTTAACTCTTTTCATACAAGATGAAACGCTTAACACCTCTAGGTAGAATTACCATTGTTGCCCTAATTCTGGCTGGTCTTTGGGGCCTTAAATGGCTTATCATGGATAGTGGCTATGTAATGACAAAACAACTAACAACCTCTCAGGATGTTGGTAAAGTTGATTTGCCAACAGCTCCTAAAAACGCCTCCAGTACTGTGCAAGCAATGTCTCTACCCGGAGAAAAACCTGCTAATCTAAACTCACCACAAGTACGCTGGCTCATGTGGGCATGGAATGCACAGATGGGAGCTATTCTGGCAAATGGAGGTTCTGAGACCACAGAAGGGTCTATTATGGCTAAAAAAGGAGTAAACCTGAAAATTACTCGTCAGGATGATGTTCCCCAAATGCAGGCGTCGTTGATCAAATTTGCCAATGAATATAAAAGCAATCCGAGTACTCCAGAAGGAGCACACTTTGTAACTATTATGGGAGACGGAGCTGCAGCATTCTTGTCCGGAGTGAATCCTGAGCTGGAAAAGATAGGTCCTGATTACCGTGCCCAGATTATCTATACGTGTGGAAAATCGCTGGGTGAAGACAAGTTTATGGGTCTTCCTTCCTGGAGAGATAATCCTCAATCTGCTAAAGGCGGATTAACGGCTGCTGTACTTCGTGATGGTGACTGGAATATTGTAGTAAAATGGTGTGGGGACAATGGCATTCGTATCAATCCGGATGAAACTACTTATGATCCGGACGCTATGAACTTTGTGGCAGCCGATAACTACCTGGATGCCGCTGAAAAATATATTGCAGGCTACTCAGAAGATCGTGAAGTAGTACAAAATGGCAAACGCACCGGAGAGAAGAAACGTGTATCTGTCAATGGGGTAGCAACCTGGACTCCTGGCGATGTCAACATTGCCGAGAAAAAAGGTGGGCTGGTTTCAATTGTATCTACTAAAGAATACCGCAGCCAGATGCCGTGTGTGTTGATTGGTATTAAGAAATATATGGAAGATAACCGTCCAACAGTAGAGAAAATGATCGAAGGGATTGCAGAAGGTGGAGATCAGGTAAAGTCTTACTCTGCGGCATTAGATAAAGCGGGGGAACTATCTGCTAAAGTATATAATGAAGCCGATAAAGCGTATTGGGTAAAATATTATAAAGGTACACAGTCTGCAGATAAGCAGGGTTTGGTGGTAGACCTGGGTGGATCTGCTGTACATAACCTGGGTGATAATGCAGAAATCTTCGGATTAAATTCGGGAAGTACCAATGTGGTGAAGATTGTGTATGATTTGTTTGGTGGGGTAGCATCTAAACTTTATCCAAAGTTAATGCCTTCTTATCCTAAATCTGATGATGTAATAGAAGTAAGCTATCTGAAAGATGTTATTGCTAAAGCTGGAAGCAATGTTTCTGCTGCTGAAACAGTGGCATTCACGAATGATGCAAATATTAAAGAGAAAGTATCAGAGAAGTCATGGAGTATTGAGTTTGAGAGTGGAAAGGCCTCATTTACTCCTCAGACTGAAAAAACATTAAATGAATTGTTTAATGATCTGGTTGTGGCTAACAATTTGCGGGTAGAAATTCATGGGCATACAGATAACACTGGCGATCCTAGTAAGAATATGAATCTGTCTGAAGAACGCGCCTTTGCTGTAAAACAGTGGATGGAACAAAAATCTCCTAATAACTTCCCACAAGGACGTGTACAGGTTTTTGCACATGGGCAGACTCAGCCTATTGTACCTAATAACTCGCCTGAGAATAAAGCTAAAAACCGCCGTGTGACTATTGTCATGGGTAAATAAAGTTTCAGTATCCTATCTGAGTAAATTTTTATATCCTCAGATAGGATACTACAAGCCTCCTATCTATACCTTCTTCTTTTGCTCTTTCAGTGTTGTGTCATACACTATTACAATACAAATCTGAAAATATGCTTACTCAAATAAAACCTTTGTTTATTCCTAACTCCAGGAATAACAGGTCTGTTATTACCCTAATGATTGTACTACAAGTGGTTGTTTTTTTGGTAATCTGGTTTGTTAGTCAATCAACCATTTTTCCAACTCCTGTAGAGATTATAAAAGCTTTGGGACGATTGTTCGAGGAACAAAATCTGGCGTATGAGTTGTGGACGAGTACATGGTTATGTATCAAAGCGATGGGTATTGCTATTATTATCTCGCTTCTGATTGCCTATGCTACTGTAATTCCATTTTTCAAACCTATTGGTTTTCTTATTTCAAAAGGTCGTTTCTTAACACTGGTAGGTTTGTCCTTTGTTTTTACCCAGATGACGAGTGGAAGCAGCAGCCTGAAAACATCTTTAATGGTGTTTGGTATCACTGTATTTTTTGTCACGGCAATGGTATCAATCATTCAGTCTGTGCCCAAGTATGAATTTTATCATGCACGTACATTGCGCATGAATGAGTGGCAAGTAGTATGGGAGATAATAGTTTTAGGACGGCTGGATCAGGTTTTTGAAGTAATCCGACAGACTTTTGCCATTAGCTGGACTATGCTGACATTAGTAGAAGGAATCTCTCGTTCTGAGGGTGGGATTGGACCTTTATTACTTAATCAACAAAAGTACTTACACCTGGATGCTGTTTTTGCTATTCAGTTTGTCATCCTGCTAATAGGTATCTTACTGGATTGGGGAATTGGACAAATGAAAGATTTTTTCTTGCCTTATAGTTCACTTACTGTGGAGAAATAAAAGTTCCACTGCTAGTTACCATACTAACATTTGACAGAATGGAATACTCTAAGAATGAATGCATTTTAAAGATAGATAATGTAAGTCTTACATTGGACAACAAGATAATACTCCAGAATGTAAATACTGAAATTAAGAATATTGTTCGGCCAGGTATGACACAGGGACAGGTAGTCGGCTTTCTGGGACCTTCAGGTGTAGGAAAGACAAAGTTGTTTGAAATTATGGCAGGTTTGCTGAAACCTACGTCTGGTAATGTATTTGTTGGAGAGGCTCAAAAGCCGGTAGCTCCTGGCCGGATGGGTGTTGTGCAGCAAAACTACCCTCTTTTTCATCACAGAACAGTGATGGGCAATCTGGAGATTGCCGCAAAGAAAACTATTTCAGATTCACAGAAACGGAAAGATAAGATTTTTGAGATGCTGGATCGGTTTCATCTCAGACAGCATGCCAATATGTATCCGGCTCAGTTATCAGGAGGACAGAAGCAACGTATAGCTATTGCTCAGCAATTGTTGTGCTCAGATAACTTCTTACTGATGGATGAGCCATTCTCAGGATTAGACATCAATATGGTAGATGAAGTGAGTGAGATGATTTGTGAGATATCCAACGCACATGAGCATAATACCATTATCATTGTATCGCATGACATTGTTTCAACCGCTGCTATATCTGATACGCTCTGGATTATGGGGAGAGACAGAGATGCCCAGAATAATATTATTCCCGGAGCAAAGATCAAACACACGTTTGATCTGATTGAACGTGGACTGGCATGGCAACCCGATATCAAGAAAATACCTGCCTTTAATGAGTTAATTAACGAGGTTCGAGATCTTTTCTTGTATTTGTAAATCCACTATATGTAAATAAAAACGCCTCTGATTTATATAGTAGTCAGAGGCGTTTTATTTATAAGCACAGATCTATCAGACTTTCAGAATCCATCCGAATGGATCTGCTGCTTTTCCAGTTTTAATATCATCCAGTGCAGTTTGAATGCGAGGAGCAATCGTTCTGTTTTCTACTGCTGGTAACGTATAGTCAGTTCCTTCATGCCCAATCACTGCAATAGGTGCGATAGTTGCCGCTGTTCCTACGCCAAATGCTTCTTGTAGGTTTCCGTTTTTCGCGGCGTCAATAACTTCTTTCACACTTACTGCCCGCTCTTCCGTAGGGATACCTAACTTTTGAGCTACCTTTAATACACTGTCACGTGTAATGCCTTTCAGAATAGAGTCAGACGTTGCTGGAGTGATCAGTTTGCCATCAATCACAAACATAACGTTCATCGTTCCTGATTCTTCAAAGTATTCGTGTGTTTTAGCATCTGTCCACAAAAGCTGGTCATATCCTGCTTTTTGTGCCAGCGTTGCAGGTAACAAAGAAGCGGCATAGTTACCGGCTGCTTTAGCTGCCCCTGTACCTCCCTTAGCTGCACGGGTAAATTCTGTTTCTACTTTTACACGAACAGGCTTATTGTAATATACTCCTACAGGGCAGGTAAATATAATAAAGTAATAGGTTTCAGAAGGGCGAACACCTGTATAGGCGTCAGTAGCGAACATAAATGGACGAATGTATAGAGAGTGCCCTGCTGCTGCCGGAACCCAATCCTTATCCAGAGTCAGCAGTTGCTGCAGACCATTGATAAAAATATCTTCAGGAAGTGCTGGCATAGCCAGACGTTCAGCAGATGCATTTAACCGTTGTGCATTAGCCTCCGGACGAAAAATAAGGACTTCTCCCTCTGCATTTTTATAGGCTTTGAGTCCTTCAAAGACAGCTTGTCCATAATGCAGAGCAGATGTTGCAGGACTAAGGCTTAGATCGCCATAAGGAATAATTCGTGGGCTATGCCATTTTCCCTCTGCATACTCTGCAATAAACATATGATCGGAATAGTACTTACCAAAACCAAGATTGGTAAAATCTACCTGTGACAACCTGGATTGTGTTGTCTTTTCTATCGGGAATGCGAGCGTGTCAACCATACGCTGTCTATTATTTAAACATGAAAAATAGAGAATGTTCCAAATATACTGATTTCGTCGCGGAATTGTTCACTCAACGCGGTATATTTTTTAAGTTCTTCAGGCTTGTAGCGAATATTATTTTGTTTTTGGAATTTTATAGCCCTTGTTTTAGTTATTGCAAAATATTGTTTTGTTTTTGGGGGCAATAGTGAATTTGCAAAACTTTTAGCTACTTCATATTCTATGCATCTCAGTTGGTATATAAAAGAAAAGGCAATGAAAGATGCTTTCATCGCCTTTTCTTTTATATTGGCAGTTGTCTTACTTCAACATCTCAAGTAATGATGTTAATCGGTTCTTTAACTCTTTGCGATGTACAATAAAATCAAGGAAGCCATGTTCCAGAACGAATTCTGCACTCTGGAAGTCTTTGGGAAGATCTTTGCCTATTGTTTCACGAATAACACGAGGTCCTGCAAAACCAATCATTGCACCCGGCTCTGCGATGTTAAAATCACCTAGCATGGCAAAAGAAGCGGTAACACCTCCGGTAGTCGGATCAGTTAACAAGGAGATGTAAGGCACCCCTGCTTCGTTTAACAAGGCTAGTTTGGCAGAGGTTTTGGCCATCTGCATAAGTGAATACCCTGCTTCCATCATGCGGGCACCTCCTGAACGGGAAATCATCAGGAACGGAATCTTGTGCTCTAATGAATAATCAATAGCCCGTGCAATCTTCTCACCCACTACAGAACCCATAGATCCGCCAATAAAAGCAAAGTCCATACAGGCTACTACCACATCTACATTATTCATTTTTCCATATCCCGAACGAAGAGCATCTTTTAAACCTGTTTTCTTTTGGGAAGCTACTACACGTTCAGGATATTTCTTGGTATCCGTAAACTGTAATGGATCGCCTGAGGTCATTTGCGTATCCAGTTCTGTAAACTCATTGTTATCAAACAGAAGTTCAAAGTATTCCACCGAACCAACTTTCTCATGATAGTTGCAATGAATACATGTGTAAGCATTCACTTTAAGCTCACGGGTATGCATTACTTTTTTACACTCAGGACATTTGTACCAGATTCCATCTGGTGTTTCTTTTTTTAACTCTGTAGGCGTATTGATGCCTTTTTCTTTTCTGATAAACCAGGACATGTTCTTTCGTAGGGAGTAAAAGTCGGATTTGAATATAAGACACTATACGAGTATACTGATAATTACAAAACCTCAGCACGTATACATATTCAGAGATCTTATCTTTTTGTTTCTAAACTGATTTTTCTGTTGAACAAAAATAAACACACAGAAGTTTATATACTTCTATTGATAATCAATACAATAACTATTATAAGTCAAGGCTAAATACATAATTCAGAGACAATGACCCAGAACAAAATGTCAGGCTATTGTTATTTCCGGGGTCAAATATACATCCTGAATGGCATTAAGCAATGCCACCCCCTCATTCATTGGGCGTTGAAATGCTTTTCTGCCTGATATTAACCCCATACCACCTGCTCGTTTATTGATGACAGCAGTTTTTACAGCATCCTCAAAATCAGATACACCAGATGCCCCACCTGAGTTAATCAATCCGGCACGTCCCATGTAGCAATTCGCTACCTGATAGCGACACAAATCGATAGGATGATCGGACGTTAGCTGGGTATAAATGCGTTCATCAAGTTTGCCATAACTGCTGACTCCTGTATTTAACGCTTTGTATCCACCGTTATTTTCCGGCAATTTCTGTTTGATGATATCTGCCTGGATAGTTACTCCCAGATGATTTGCCTGTCCGGTCAGGTCTGCTGAAACATGATAGTCCGTACCCTCTTTTTTAAAGGCTGAGTTGCGGGTATAACACCACAGAATAGTTGCCATTCCAAGCGAATGTGCTTCTTCAAAAGCTTTTGCTATTTCGACAATTTCGCGTGTGGCATCATCTGAACCAAAGTATACTGTGGCTCCAATGGCTACTGCTCCCAGATTCCACGCTTCCCGAACACTTCCAAACAAAATCTGCTCAGATTTATTGGGATAGGTTAGCAATTCGTTATGATTGATCTTGACAATAAAGGGTATTTTGTGAGCATACTTTCTGGACATCATACCCAATACACCAAATGTGGTGGCTACCCCGTTACATCCTCCTTCTACTGCCAGCTTGACAATATTTTCAGGATCGAAGTAAATAGGATTCTTAGCAAACGAAGCTCCTGCACTGTGTTCAATCCCCTGATCAATAGGGAGAATAGATAAATATCCTGTTCCAGCTAATCTGCCTGACTGAAACAGTTGTCCCAAGCTTCTCAAGACCTGTGGAGAACGATTGGACTGAACAAAGATTTTGTCTATAAAGTCAGGAGAGGGCAAGTGAAGCGTTTCTTTGGGAATGGTCTGACTGGTATGTTCCAGTAAATAAGATGCCTCAGTTCCCAGATAGTTAACAATTTTCTGATAAGTCATGGCAGAAAGTCGGGGTTAAAATGAACCTGCCTAATGGCAGAAAAATACAATCTCCTGAAAAAAGGTACCTTTCTGGTGTATTAAAAAACTTATACCGGATGAAAATTGGGTAATAGTCTAAAAGCAAAAAAGGTGCAGGGATGCACCTTTTTTGCTGTATATTTTTTTCTTAGTTGCCTGCTTCTGCCTGAGCTGCTCCACCAAAGAATTTCTCCCGGATTTGAGTAGCTTTTTTGTCTTGCTCAGGATCAGCCTCATATTTGTTGGACAACTGTTTAGCCGGGCCGTCTATTGTACCATAAACGTAGTCGCTCTCTGCATTAGGATCTTTCTGCTGAATGGTGTTATATAAAGAACCACACTGTGTAGCTCTGAAAGCCATGAAAAGAAATACCAAAACGCCTACGAAAACTTTTAAATCACGCATATGAGTAAATGTGTTTATAAATTCAAGTCCCTAATACTCAGTATAAAAGCTCCTTTGTTAGAAAGCTTGTACTTAAAATCTTGTATTCTTTCAATTTTAAGCAGCGCAAATTTAATAGACAATTCGAATTTCCTTACAAAATTTTGGTTTAATTTTTATGATAATCTGTCAAGGCAGGTTAAGTCCAAATTTAGCACGCTTTTTTACTGTAGTGTAAGTTTTTAAGAAAGCTTGATTTGATTTTTCATGAAATAACTCATTTGTATTCTGTACCTTTGATGCGCCTTTTTGATTTGATAGCCATATTTGATAGGGATGCACTTTTGTAAGATGGCTTCTTATACGCTACAGCCTCGGGTTTACGTTTTTGTAAATATTTGACTATTGTTTCTATTTTATTGAATTAAGTGATGTGGACTAGCATTGCAAAATTTATTATTAAGAACCGGACACTGCTGATTATTTTTCTGGTTATATCTACTGCGTTTATGGGATACCAGATGCGTAATCTGGAGATGAGTTATGATTATACAGCGGTGGTTCCTGTCAATGATCCGGAGATGGTTTATTTTCGGGACTTTAAAAAAACATTTGGAGAGGATGCAAATATCATTGCCATTGGATTGCAGGATAGTGCCTTGTATGAATTAAAGAATTTTCAGCACCTGCAGGAATTCACCAAGGGATTATCTGAGATTCCAGGTATCGCTAATGTTACAGCCTTGCCCGGTTTGCAGTATCTGGCAAAGGATAGTGCTCAGAAAAAACTTTACCCGGAAAAAATCTTTAAAAAACAACCTTCTTCACAGGCAGAACTGGATAGTCTGTTACGTTTCGTGAATCAGTTGCAGTTTTATAAAGATCAGATTATCAATTCGGAAAATGGAGCAACGGGTATTCTGGTTTCCATTGATAAAACGATCCTGAATTCTCCCAAACGTTTGCCACTTACCAAGACGATGATGGAACTGGGCGACAAATTTTCTGCCCAAACAGGTGTAAAGTTGCATTATGCCGGAGTTCCTTTTGTCCGGTCTGTTATGTCAACCAAAGTGAAGAAGGAACTTCAACTGTTTTTGATTCTGTCTGTTGTAGTAACTATTGTAACCATTTTTGCCTTTTTTAAGGCCTGGGATGCCGTCATTGGTTGTACACTGGCAGTAATGGTGGTTTTGCTTTGGACAGTTGGTACTATGGGCTTGTTTGGCTATAAAATAAACCTGTTGACAGCTTTACTACCTGCCATTATCATTGTCATGACAGTTCCTACATGTATTTATTTGTTAAATAAGTACCATCAGGAATATGTTGAACATGGAGATAAGACTCAGGCTCTGATACGGACAATTGCCAAACTGGGATTAGCTGCTTTCATGATCAATGCTACTACCGCTGCTGGTTTTATTGGTTCTGTTTTTACAGATGTTGCTATACTTGAAGAGTTTGGTATTGTTGCTGGTATCAATGTGTTTGTTGCCTTTTTTATCTGTCTGGTTGTGATTCCGATTTTCTTCTCCTATATGCCTGCTCCTAATGAGAAGAAACTACGTTACCTGTATTCAAAACCTGTTAATTCTGCGCTAACATGGGTTGATAAACGGATTAATACCCATCCTAACTGGATTTATGGTATTACTATAGTAGCTACCTTGTTGTCTTTCTGGGGAATCTATCAGATAAAGGCCGTTAGTTACATGGTAGATGATCTTCCTGAAGACAGTGACGTAGTACAAGACCTGCGATTCTTTGAACGGAACTTTCAGGGCATTATGCCACTGGAAATTGTGATTAACACAGGCGAAAAACGGGGGGTGTTTAAATTGAAGAATCTGGAAAAGATTGAAGAGTTTGAGCAAATTCTTTCCGGACATCACAACATTACAAAGCCTGTATCTGTTGTAGAGTTTCTAAAAGCAGCAAGACAGGCGTATTATAATAACAATCCTGAGTTTTATGGCTTGCCAACCAAAATGGACCGGAACTTTGTATTGTTGTATCTGAAAAACATGCTGGGTAAGAGTTCTACCAAAGATACCTCCAATATTGGTAGCCGATTGATAAACTCTTTTGTGGACTCTACTGGTCAGTATGTACGTATCTCTATGAAGATTGCTGACCTGGGATCTTATTCTATGGATACGACCTTGAGTAATATGATCCGACCTGCTATTGAGAAAACATTTGCGTCAACCAAATTGAAGGCAAATGTAACAGGTACAACTGTGTTGTTTGCCAAAGGGAATGCATATCTGAATGACAGTCTGGCATCCAGCCTTATAACTGCCTTTGTCGTAATTGTGCTCATGATCGGGGTTTTGTTCCTTAACCTGCGTGTTGTCATCATTTCACTAATCCCTAACTTTGTTGCTCTGCTAATTACAGGTGGATTGATGGGATTCATGGGAATAGCTCTAAAGCCCAGCACCTCTCTGATCTTTAGTATTTCTTTTGGTATTATTGTGGACAGTTCCATACATTATCTGGCTCACTACCGGCAAGAGATATTCTATAAGAAAATAGCAATTAAACAGGCTGTGAGTGACACACTGATGGAAACAGGCCCTAGCATTATCTATACATCGATCATTCTTTTTGTCGGCTTTGTAATTTTTGTTTGGTCAAGTTTTGGAGGGACAAAATCACTGGGAATCCTCATGTCAGCCTCTATGCTTATCTCAATGGTGACAAATCTGACATTATTACCTACATTGTTGAATTCATTTGATACAGGTAAAGTTTCGAAAGATGAGACCTATATGCTGGAAGATTTTGACAACTTCTATCTGGAACATGAGGATGAAGAAATAGATCTTAACCGGATTGCCATCCGAAAAATTAATCCTATTGATTAATGGACTGGTTTTATCTGTGGAAATCTTACATACTATCTTGAAATACGTTGAGTGTGAGTAAGGTTACATTATCTGAAATGCCCTCATAAAGAGTAGATGATAAACGTCTACAACTATGACAAGGATTATTTTCAATCTGTGTAAACTAGGAATATTGTTAGTGATTGGTTTAGCTCTATGGTAGCTGCCATCTTAATAAAAATATCAGGGACAGGTTTCAAAACTTGTCCCTTTTTTATTTTTTTTCTTTCTTACCAGAGTTGATTTGCAAAGTGAGAATATAACCCGCTGAAACTGTCTACAAACACCAAAACAACCTCCAAGAAACCCAATGAAGATCAAACACATATATGTTAGTCGTCCTAATCTGGAATTAACCCGACCTTATACCATAGCCTATAAAACAGTATCCTCAGTTGAGAATTGTATTGTCGAGATTGTTACTGAAAACGAGTTGTATGGGTTAGGAGCTGCCAATCCAAGTCCTTACGTAGTAGGAGAGTCGCTGGATGATATGTGGAAGGCTGTACAGTCTCCTCAACTGGATTGGTTACTGGGGAGAGATATCCGTCACATTGGAACATTGTGCCGGGAAGTACAGGAATGGTATCCTAAAAATCCAGGTGTCCGGATTGCATTGGAAACAGCTTTGCTGGATGTATTTACCAAGTATCTGGGAGTACCATTAACATCTTTCCTGGGGCAGAAGATAACATCTTTACCTACTTCTATTACTATCGGTATTAAAGATGTAGAAGCTACACTTGCTGAAGCAGAAGAGTATGTGGGACGTGGCTTTCGGGTATTGAAGGTAAAGTTGGGAAAATCACTGGAGGAGGACATTGAACGATTGGTAAAGTTGCGTGAAGTATATGGAAGCAGTATTGTAATCCGTATTGATGCCAATCAGGGGTATACAGTACAGGATTTGAGCAAATTTTATCAGCAGATTGGCGCCTTGGATATCGAATTGGTAGAACAGCCACTACCAGCCAATCAGATACTGGAAATGAAAAATCTGCCAGAAGAGCAAAAGCGACCTATTGCTGCCGATGAATCACTGGTAACCCCTCAGGATGCTTTTCGTTTGGCTGAGGCACCTGCAGCCTGTGGGATTTTTAATATCAAACTTATGAAGTGTGGTGGGATTACTCAGGCGATGGAGATAGCTCAGATTGCCAGAAAAGCGAATATTGATCTGATGTGGGGCTGCAATGATGAAAGTATTATCAGTATTACGGCTGCACTTCATACGGCACTGGCATGTCCCAATACAAAGTATCTGGATCTGGATGGAAGCCTGGACCTGGCAAAGGATGTGGTTTCAGGCGGGTTTATTCTGAAAGATGGAATTCTCTCTGTGAATGGTGAACCAGGATTGGGTGTGAAAAAGATATAAGTTTTAACTATAATGTAATTCATCAGAGTTGTAGATTTTGCCAGACTTGCCTTACTCTTTTGTAGTGTTTGCCATACTCAGTGTCATGATCAGAATTTACGGTTAAAGTTTGTTTTGTGCCTGGTCATATGCAAGTAAAGGCTTTGCGGTGAATTCCGATCACTTTTTGATTTTGCGGTGGCTTATGCGCAAGACGAAAAAGTGATCGGAATTCTAGTCAAAAATAAAAGTGATCAGAGTTCTGATCAGAACTTTCTTTCATGATGGTGCACTCACATAGACCCTTATAGGAGCCGTGCCATGAACTATGCACAAATCAGAAATTTTCGCTAAAAACAGGCGTATCTTTTCCCGTCATTGGTGTTCTCACCAACGACCTCTTTCCCACTGTTCAGGTTAGTGATAATACACAATCTGGGAGGGAAGATTCTTTCATTTATGGTCTATTACTACATACTTACTCCCCAGCCCAATTCTCACGGTCCAGACTACGATATTGAATCGCTTCTGCAATGTGTTCTGTCAGTATGTCTTCACTGTTGGCAAGGTCTGCAATGGTTCTTGCCACTTTAAGAATACGATCGTACGCTCTGGCAGATAAGTTAAGACGTTCCATTGCACGTTTCAGGAGATTTTTACCTACTGTATCAATCTCACACATTTGTTTCACTATTTCAGGTGGCATCATAGCATTGGCATGTATGCCCTTGTAGGATTCAAAACGTTGTGTTTGAATATTACGAGCCCTGATTACTCTTTCCCGAATCTGAGCGCTACTTTCAGACTTGCGGTTCGCAGTCATTTCATCAAAGGACACCGGAGTTACTTCTACATGCAGATCAATTCGGTCTAACAGTGGACCACTAATCTTACTGAGATACCGATGTACAACTCCCGGACCACAAACACAGTCTTTTTCCGGATGATTATAATAGCCACACGGACAGGGATTCATACTGGCGATCAACATAAAGTTGGCTGGAAACTCTACTGTCTGACGAGTTCTCGAAATCACCACTTTGCGTTCTTCCAGAGGTTGTCGCATCACTTCCAGAACCGTACGTTTAAACTCGGGTAGTTCATCCAGAAACAGAACGCCGTTATGTGACAATGATATTTCACCTGGCTGAGGAATTCCACCCCCTCCAACCAAGGCCGCATCACTAATGGTATGATGTGGACTACGAAATGGCCTTCTGGATACCAGTGCTGCCAAACTACCTAACTTGCCTGCCACGGAATGTATCTTGGTTGTTTCCAATGCCTCCGGTAAAGTAAGTGGAGGGAGAATAGAAGGCAACCGTTTTGCCAGCATTGTTTTTCCAGCTCCAGGAGGGCCAATCATGATTACATTATGCCCACCTGCTGCTGCAATCTCCAATGCCCGTTTGATATTTTCCTGTCCCTGTACATTCGAGAAATCTGCTTCATATTCATTTTGTGTATTGAAGAATATTTCCCGTGTGTCAGACACTAAAGGTTCAATCGTAAACTTTCCTTCCAGAAATTCTACGGCATCATTAAGATTCTCTACACCGATCACATCCAGATTATTGACAATAGCTGCTTCGGCTGCATTCTCTTTGGGTAAAATAAAACCTTTGTATCCATTTTTACGAGCTTCGATAGCAATCGGAAGTACTCCTTTGATAGGACGTAAGGTACCGTCCAGTGCCAGTTCACCCATAATAATGTACTGGTCCAATATTTGTGTAGAGAGTTGTTCAGAAGCGACAAGTATACCCAGTGCAATAGGTAAGTCATAGGCAGAACCTTCTTTCCGGATATCAGCAGGAGCCAGGTTAACAACCACTTTGGTACGTGGCATGCGAAAGCCAATATGTTTAATGGCTGTTTCAACACGTTGTTGACTTTCCTTGACAGCACTGTCTGGTAAACCTACCAGAAAAAAATGTTGCCCCTGACCAACACTTACTTCAATAGTGATAGGAAAGGCATTCACTCCATAAACGGCGCAGCCGTATGTTTTGGATAGCATAGCTAAAAAATAGGTAATAAGTAAAAAGAATATATAAGTCTCTGATTAGTGAGACCACAATAAACAGAAATACATTTCAGAGATGAAAAAGTAACATATTTCGTTATTTGTTTAAAGTGCGTGAAAATAAGAGTACTTGCATGAAGCGAAAAGAGAAACCTGTTCCAGAAAGCAGTTATGTAATAAAAAAAATGAAAGGTGTAAAAGGTTCGTTTCCCGAACAAAGTACTATCTTTGTAAGTTTAAAAGATTTTAGAGACCAAATACATATTACCATTTTCTCCGATTCATTTCTTTCCTAACGAATCATGTCCAACCAAGCTGAACGTCTGAAATCGCTACGTCAGAAAACCAATCTGAACCAGCAGGAAGTTGCCGATAAAATTGGCAAGTCCCGGTCTCGTATTGCTATTTATGAAACCCAGTCTCAAGTTCAGATTCCTTCAGATGTACTTCAAAAGTTATCACAGATATATCATACCACACCTGAATTTATTTTATATGGTACAGTACAGCCAGTAGTGCAACCTGTTACACAACCTGTGAACGGAAATCCCCGTATCACTGGTGGCGACATGCGCATTCTGGTAGTTACTACAGACAAAGCAGGAGAAGAAAATGCAGCATTTGTTCCAGTAAAAGCCCGGGCAGGCTATCTGGTGGGATATGGTGATCCTGAATTTATTCAAACCCTGCCGACTTACTCTATTCCTGGCTTTTCAGAAGGAACCTACCGTGTATTTGAAGTAGAAGGAGATAGCATGCAGGAAACGTTACGCCCTGGTGATTTAGTGGTTACCCAATTTGTCGAGAACTGGAGAAACCTGAAAAATGATAAAATGTATGTAATTGTCTCAATAGATGGAATTATCATAAAACGCATTCATAACCTGCTGGATAAGTCAGGAGGGATTGTCATTGTCTCAGATAATCCACAATTCAATCCGGATTTCTTACATTCAGATCAGATTATGGAAATCTGGGAAGTGAGAGCAACTATCAGCCGTAATCTGGATCGCAAAAAACTTAATTATATATAATTACGATACATTTTATCGTATTTTCCTGTAAACTGGTTTCCCATGAGTTTCTTTACTAAAAAACGCGTGAAGCGTTTTTTTCTTTTTATAGCCATTTTCTTAGTAGTTGCTGGAGTAGCCTTATTTCGTCCGGTAGATCGTACCCCATACAAGGAGATGCCCTACTACCAGCAATTCAAAGAAAAGGTGGCACAGCTGCCTTCAGTCAAAGAATATCCAAATGCAGATACATTGCAGGTAGGGTGGGCTAAGGTGAGTATTACACCCAATCATCCGATGCCAACAGCCGGTTATGGACAGCGAAGAGGTAAGCTCTATACTGCCATTCATGACTCTATCTGGGTTCGGACATTCGTATTTGATAATGGAGTTCAAAAGACTGCTTTGCTAAGCGCTGATCTGCTCATCATCGCCCCAGAGGTTACCAATGCTTTGGCAAAGCGTCTACCTGAAATAGGGATGTCCATAGACCAGGTATATCTGTGTGCTACACATTCACACAACAGCATAGGTGGCTGGGCTGATAAGATAGTGGGACTGCTGATCTCCGGTGAATACGATCCAGCTATTGTAACTTTTATTGCTGACCGTTTTTTGGAGTCTATTCGTCTGGCCAATCAGAATAAAGAAAAAGCAGCCATTGGGGCTATCGCTATTCCTGCTGGAGAATTGGTTGAAAATCGTTTGCGAGAAAGTAATCCTACAGACTCATTGCTTCGGGTAATGGAAATACGTAAAAAATCCGGAGCAAGAGCCATAGTAGCTTCTTTTTCTGCACATCCCACTATTATCTCTGATAAAGACATCCGTCTGTCTCGTGATTATCCAGGTGTATTGGTAGATACACTGGAAAGCGACTCCCTTATTGACTTTGCTGCATTCTGTGCAGGAACAGTTGGAAGTCATCGGGCGGAAATAGATGGTCCAACGGAATGGAAGATGCTTGAAATGGAAGCTAGTCTGCTTGCCCAAAAAATTACTGCCGGGTTATCCACTATACCATTGACGTACCATAAAGAGCTACGGATAGTATCCTTGCCATTGCCTTTGCGGGACCCACATTTTCGTATTACGGAAGATTGGCGTATCCGTCCGTGGGTATTTTATTCATTATATGGCGATTATCCTTCTGTAGTAAAAGGGTTACGGGTAGGTAATGTGATTTGGGTAGGTGGTCCCTGCGATTTTTCCGGTGAACTTACGCCTCTGGTGCAACCCTTTGACCAATGGCAGCAACATCCTCTGTTTATTACGAGCTTTAACGGCGGATACATCGGCTATGTAACTCCCGATGCATACTACGATTGGACCGCCTCTGAAACGCGTGATATGAATTGGTTCGGCCCTTATAATGGATCCTATATTTCGGAAGCAATGCATGAGGTAGTAAAGTACATGGAGCAATAAAAACGATTTTCGATAAAAAAGTTGTTCGATTTTATGTCTGGTTATCAGTTTGTTGAGAGCTTTTTAATTAGTTTTTATAAATATTTTTTGCGCAGACCATTGACAGATATATTTTTTTTAATACTTTTGCAATCCAATTCAAGCACAACAAGCTGGTATTGACCCATGGTGTAATGGTAACACTACTGATTTTGGTTCAGTCATTCTAGGTTCGAATCCTAGTGGGTCAACAAAATAAAAAAGCCTTAAAACATTGTTTTTAAGGCTTTTTTTTATGCCCTTTCTCTTCCAAGTTTGCTTATAAATGAAAAAGTTATCTTGCTTGATAAACTGATAATAGCTTACCTGTCAAAGTATTGATAGTATTAAAGGGAAGATGAAGCACAATTAATTACTATACATATGGTATATCAATTCTTATATTGGATCGGTGGGATCCTATTTCTGTTCATTTATTTTTTGCCTACCATTGTTGGCTTAATTAGACGTAATCTTATGCCTATTGCGTTGATTAATCTGTTTATGGGTTGGACTGTGATTGGTTGGGTGATTGCTATTGTTTGGGCTAATAGCCCCGATCATAAAACAGCAATTGTTCCACAAAGCCCAGAAACGCCTAAACCTTCTCTTACAGATGAACTAGAGAAACTGGCACAACTGAAAGAAAGAGGGATCTTGACAGATAGCGAATTTGAAGAGCAAAAAAGAAAGATATTAAATGCCGCTTGATTTGTAGAATGATCCTATTTGGAAGGAGGTAAATAGCAAGTTAGTTTAGCTTATTCAACGCCCTTCCTTGTAGGAGATTCAGAAATTCATAATGGTTAAAAATTGAAATAAAACAGCCCGGTATATGTTCAGGGTTGTTTATCTATCTGAATGTAGGTCAGCCCAATGCCTCCATGGCAATAGACAGGATTAACTCAACCCTCTTTGTTGCCATTACAGAAGTACATTAGTTAAGCATGCACTTTTCTTAGTATATTTACCTGACAGAAGTGGTGGAATTGGAATACACGCCTCCGAGCACGAGGAGTTGATAGGGGAAACCACTATCATATTGCAGGTTCAAATCCTGCCTTCTGTCCTGATGTTTTCCTGCAAATTGGTATCTTATATTAAGTAATTTCCCTTCCTGATCCCACTTAACCACATTAATCAACCTCGAACGTTTTCTGCATAGTGGTTAGCTTATAGGTAATTACCTGTTTTGTCTTTCAGCAAAGTTTTAAAATAGGCAGAATGCGTCCATTTACCTTGTATCTAATTCCATTATAAATGGCATTAGACAGCTAGACTATATACAGTATGAGTCAAAATCCACGAAAAGAAATCCTAAAAGGTTTTCTCACAAAGAATACACCACAAACAGGAGAATTGATTGCCTTTGTCGATCAGGATTTGCGTGATGAGGATGTTGAAGAGGAGACTTATCTTTTTACAAAACTAAGTAGGCAGGAGAATACTAGACTATTACTACACTTCATTATTACGACTTTACAGGATCTAAAATGCCTGTTGGTGATAGAATACAGGAGAAGCATGGTTTAAGTGTGAATGTGACAAGGTCTGTATCTCTTGTTGTTTCAGATCCCTTGTTTAGGATTTTCATTAGGATAGTGGCATTTACTTTGATGATCCATCCATATTAATAGAACATTTTTGTACTATGGTCAATAAATATATAGTAATACTTCTGCATATACCTGTTTTAGTAGTTTGCCTTACTTGTTTGCCATTGTTTATAGACTGGGCAATGCAAAAGGACATACTAATTATTTCATCGCCCTATTTCAAACAATGGCTATCTTATTTATTCTTTTCAGACGGTTCAATAATTGTGTTTATTGCTGAATTTGTTTCATATAGCATCTTATTGAAAAAATAAAACAGTGGCATCCTGTAGTAATAATCTTGATGGTTTTCTATACTATATCCTTATTTGCTCAATCATTAGTTCTCATCCCACTCTTTATATTATTTGTGATAGTTGGGTTGTCTGGTGGATCTATGTTTAATGGTTTTAGGTGATAGGAAGATTTGATTTTCAAACATTAACTACCAAACTATGGGACTTGATATTTTTATT
This sequence comes from Xanthocytophaga flava, assembly GCF_030068545.1. Classification (NCBI taxonomy): domain Bacteria; kingdom Pseudomonadati; phylum Bacteroidota; class Cytophagia; order Cytophagales; family Rhodocytophagaceae; genus Xanthocytophaga; species Xanthocytophaga flava. The sequence goes on from NZ_JASJOR010000007.1 coordinate 105,083, forward strand.
CACACCAAACCATTCATTGATCCAACAGCCCCCACACAGGAAGATCATCGCTTGAGCAGATACTTTTGCAATCTAATGTGTCTATGGGATATAAACTCAGATCTTAAACAAATTGAAGATATTTCAGGTATTGACTTACTTCCTCTCTATCATATGTTGCAATATGTGTATTTAGAAGAAGATGAAATAGAATTCTATTTGGAGGAGGAAGCTGTCTCCAAAAGTGATCGGAGAGGAGTGCTGAGAGACATCAGAAAAGGAAAAAAAATATTGGAGAATAACATTGATAAGGTGTTACAAACTGTAACTGAACTTATCGAAAAGTTAAACCAGGTCGAAAATTTGCCCTGGTCATTGGCATCTACCTATTCGGAATATATGGCTACGAAGGAGAATAGTTATTTCTCTCATTTTACAATAGACACAGAAGATATCGATAAAGGTAAAGACAATAATTTTGGTCAGGATTTGCGAAATCTTAAACGATTTCTGGAGTATGCAAAGAAATGTGGTGTGACCACAGTCTGGTTTGACTTTGGTTGATTATATACGTTTTCTTGCCTTCTTTGATAAAGTCCAATAATCCCGAAAATATATACAGGACCTCTGCTTCGTAACTTTCAAGCAGCAACTCTGCTTATATCTGACTAAGTAGATCACTATATGGCGAAATTGTCAGAAAGGAGTAATATTAGAAAGGACAAGGAAATAAACAGATATATAGCACTTACTTTTAATAGAATTAGGATATCAATGTATATAATTGGTTGTAAGAAAATTAGCTTGATTTTTTCAATGAGCAAATTCTATCTATATAAAGTTTGGTTTACTAGTGCTTTTATTAATCCTCTTATACTTCTATTATACTGTGGAGTTTCTTGGGAAAATCTAATAAATGATATAATAAATATCACTATTGAAGATATACAGAATGTCTCTTTTAGGTCGGTTATGGTGGGCATTTTGGGATTCATTGGTGGGCTGTTTTTGTTTTTTGTCTTGGCATTACTGATTTCCTTACCTGTATTAATGATATGCAAGGTTGTCCACTATTTTCTGGTTCAGAAAACGGATTCGGAAATTTTGGTCAGGATTGGTATTGTACTTGCTGTTGCAATACCCTCATTTGTTATAGGTAGCTGTATAAATGGAGCTATTTTAGAAGGGTTAGGTTGCGCTGTACTTTGCTCTGGTAGCGTTATTGTTGCAAGTATATACCATAGTGTCAGAGATAAATTAAACAGTTACGCATGAATACCTATTCTGAAATTCTTACTACAGTTTTCTCTGCAATGCTAAAGCATGTAAAAGAAGCATTTGCTACAAAAGAAGATAAAAGAATAGTTCTGATTTTTGTGTATTTCTTGTTAAAGTTATTTATTCAGTCCTTACTTCACTACATCAATATACCTTTTTACCTATCACTATCTATTTACCTTATATTGACGACTATAGGAATATTTCTTACTTTTTTATTAGATTACTATCTATTGTTTAAAACGAAGAATAGAACGTTGAGATGGATTGCCATACTTCCATGTATTTATCTGAATATGTGGGCAATATTTGATTTGCAGGATATTTTCTTTTACCTGTGCATGATAATGCTAAAGATGGGGATTGTAAATGATCCAATCCTTAGGTTTTTTAGAGTAACCGGATTGGCTGCATTATAAGAATCAACTATTGTTGATAGGGCTAATTAGTAGACTATTTTTTAATTAAAGGTCGCTTTAGCAATCATCTTCATACTCCGCCTGAACTTATTTTGCCATAGACTATTCGGCCTGATTACTTACAATTTTACGGTTACTGTGATGACATAGCTGGTTTTATAGAGATTTATAAAATATATATAATCTCTAAAAGAGGGCAAACCTTCCTTTGTCGTAAAGCGCCTCCATTTTGTCATAATCGCATCCTATCTGACAAATTCTTTTGATATACATTTGATTTATAAAATCCAATAGCAATTGGAAGAGTATAAAATGTATTTATAGAAAATAGCTAGACATAAATGGCAACATGAACGCAAGTGACAACAAAAAGTTGATGCAGTATATATTTGATCAGCTTTCTCAAGGAAACGACCAACCATTTATAGATAGCATGGCTGATACTATGCGTTGGACATGGATGGGATCTGGGCAATGGTCCAAAACATTTGATGGGAAGCAAGCTGTATTGGGCGAGTTATGGGCAGCTGTAAGAACTACCTTAAAACCACCTTATAAAGTTATTGCTAATCGTTTTATTGCAGATGATGAATATGTGGTAGTAGAAGCCACAGGGCAAAACACTACTCCGGATGGTAAGTTATACAATAATAAATATTGTTGGGTATGCCATATTACAGAAGGTAAGCTACAGGAACTAAATGAGTATATGGATACTCAACTTGTGACTGAAACATTTCAGGGATAAAGTATTTGTGTCAGGATGCCAAAAATCCATTGGTGATATAGATACTACTAGATACAAGAAAGAATCATCTACTATCGCAAATCCAGGCGGTCCGAGAACTTATAAGATTTAATCAGCTTGTCTACCTGGTCAATGGCTTGTTGCAGGTAGTGATTGTTAAAGTTGTGAATAACCTGTTTATGTAACAGATAGAGATAGCTTATAGGTAGGCTCATGCTTACCTTCCTTCGGTTATTAAGATAGGACGATTCCAGCTTGCGTGTAAACTGATGATGTAGCCAATGCAGATCCCGCAACATAGCAATTTCAGTGTATGAACTCTTGGTGGCATAGTGTTCATACCGATAGTCTATGTTTGTGTCCAGATTGTCGGCTACATCTTTGATGGCATCTGTCAGTGCCAGCAGCACATCATGCTCCAGTGTTAACTTTAACTTGTCTTCCTGAAAAAGGAATGGCATAGAGTTGATAATAAAATAGCTGTTAGACTAAGGCGTCAAATAATACCTCAACCGGATGAAGTGCCTTGCGATGGGTACCATCATGAATCTGGTGCCGGCAACTGGTACCCGGTGCGGCGATAATAACCTCCTCGGGTTGTTTACGTACAGTCGGAAATAAAACCAGTTCACCAATCTTCATAGATACCTCATAGTGCTCTCTCTCATACCCAAAAGATCCCGCCATGCCACAACAACCCGAAGGAATAAGTTGTACTTCATAATTAGCTGGTAACGCTAACATTTTCTTTGTAGGAACTACAGAAGCCAGTGCTTTCTGGTGGCAATGTCCATGCAATTTGATCAGGCGTTTTTCCTGGTTAAACTGCTCTTTTCGGATATTGCCTGCATTGATTTCCCTTTCAAAGAACTCTTCGATCAACAATGCATTCTTAGCAAGTTTTATCGCTGTTTGCTGTAAGGATTCGGGTACGAGATCAATGTATTCATCCCGAAAGCTTAAGATTGCCGAAGGTTCAATACCAATGAGAGGTGTCTCTTCTGTGATCAGATCTTTTAACAACTCTACATTTTTAACTGCCAACGTTTGTGCATCCCGCACCATCCCTTTAGAAAGATAGGACCTGCCACTTTCATGGTGTTCCGGAATAATTACTGTGTAACCTAGCTTCTCCAGTAAGAAAATGGTTTTCTTACCAATTTCCACATCATTGAAGTTCGTAAACTCATCACAAAACAGATAGACAATCTTGGATGTGTTCGTTTTGACCGAGTGGCTATCAGCCGTTGTATGACTTGCCTGTTCCAGTACTCTGGCATCATACCATTTCCTCAACGGTGTTTTAGCCAGTAATGGCATGCTGCGGTCAGGATGAAAACCTGCAAACCGATTAGCGATTTTTCGGATGGCTGTTGTACCAAAGATGGTATTATAGACCCAGGGAGTCATAGAAGCTACTTGCATCTGTTTGGCAAAGTTTCCAACCAGCCAGCTTCTGAGAGGAATACCATTTACATCATGGTAATGCTGCAGGAATTCAGCCTTCAGCTTAGCTATATCTACATTGGATGGGCATTCAGATTTGCAGCCTTTACAGCTCAGACACAAGTCCATTACTTCTTTTACGACTCTGGCCCGACGGGCTACACCTTGTCCAGCCTTATCCATAAAAGCTGCTTTGCCTGCTTCTGATCTTTCATAGGAGGAAGGGAGCTTGGTTAAAAAGTCCCGCAGACTATTGGCACGGGCACGGGTAGTATCTTTTTCGTCACGGGTAGCCATGTAGCTTGGGCACATGGTCCCTCCTGTAAGATGCGTTTTGCGACAATCTCCAGACCCACTACACTTTTCTGTAAGACGAAGTACATTTTCCTGTCGGCTAAAACTAAAGACGGTATCTACATTGGCATAAGCCTGATCTGGCTTATACCGCAAAAAGGCATTCATAGGAGGAGTATCTACAATCTTGCCTGCATTGAAAACGCCATTGGGATCAAAGATCCGTTTTACTTCCTTAAAAAGCTGATACACTTTATCTCCCATCATAAAAGGGATAAATTCACCCCGCAAACGACCATCACCGTGTTCACCACTCAATGCTCCTCCATATTTTTTTACCAGCGCGGCTGTCTGTGCTAAAATCTCTCTGAAAAGTGCATTGCCTTCTGTCGTCTTGAGATTGATCATCGGCTCTACGTGCAACTCACCTGCTCCTGCATGGGCATACATCGAATAGGTGAGATTGTATCGCTGAAGCAATTGTTCCAGTTCACGTATATAGGCTGGCAGATCTGTTACATCGACGGCACAATCTTCGATCAGATTTACAGGTTGGGTATCGCCTGGAAGATTTCGTATCAGTCCCAGGCCTGCTTTTCTCACATCCCAGACTTGTTTGGTAGGCTCTCCATAGATAACCGGATAGGCGTAACCTAATCCTGCCTGTTTCAAGTCTGCTACCAATTTCTCTGCTCTCTGTGCTACGGCTTCCTGAGTTTCCTCCATAAATTCTACCATCAGTATAGCCTGAGGATCTCCTTCAATAAAGAAACGATTTTTATGGTATTCCGGATGTCCGTTGGTAAAATCCAGTATATACTTATCTACCAGTTCAGAGGCCATAGGAGCATGGTAATGCATGACAAGCTGATTCACGCGTAAGGCCTCATCAATGGAGTTGGCATGAATGCATACTATCGCTGTTTCTTTTGGTGGAAGGGGTAGGAGATTTAGTTTGATCTCAGTAAGGAACATCAGTGTGCCTTCCGACCCTGCAATAAGCTTCGAAAGATTAAATCTGTTTGGAGAACTTCCTTTATAATAAGGCAGGAATGCATCTAATGCATACCCGCTGTTTCTTCGCCGAATAGTAGGTTTAGGGAAATTATCGGTAATAGCAGTTTGGTTCTCCGTATTGGAAAGTAGCTGATCCAGTCGATTGTAAATACGATGTTCAAACTTTCGGTTGGCAGGTATCTGTTCAATGAAGTTAGAAACGCCAAAGTCGAGTGGATTGAATTTCTTCTGCTCAAACTCTTTGTCTGTCAGTTCGCGGAATTCTACTTCTGAGCCATCACTAAGATATCCTTTTACTGCCAGTAGATGATCTCTGGTAGTGCCCCAGACAATAGAGTGAAGACCACAGGAGTTGTTTCCTACCATACCGCCAATCATTGCCCTGCTGGCAGTAGATGTTTCCGGGCCAAAAAACAAACCATAAGGCAATAGCACTTTATTTAAATCGTCTCGAATAACACCTGGCTGCACACGTACCCATCGTTCTGTTTCGTTGATCTCCAGAATCTGGGTCATATGTTTGGATATATCCACTACCAATCCCTTTCCTACTACTTGCCCTGCGAGTGAGGTTCCGGCTGCTCTGGGGATAAGGGTAATCTGATTTTCATCCGCAAAGCGAATGAGTGTTTGTATATCATGATTGGTTTTGGGATGTGCCACAGCCAGCGGGGTTTCCTGATAGGCGGATGCATCTGTTGCATAAACGGTACGCATAGCGTTGTCCCAGTAGAGTTCGCCGATTAATTTTTGAGCCAGTAATTGAAAACGATCTTCCATGCAGGTAAACAATTTGTGCAAATGTAATGACTACACCGATAAATTCTGACAGAATTGCACTGGGTTTTTGCAAAAGTGATAACACATGGATGTTTGTAACACTGTCATTCAGAATGCGATAAGATCACTACTAAAGGAAGTTCTATCAGATTAGGGAGCCAGTTTACAATAAATTAATCCCAATTTTTATCAATTATTTTCAACAAATAGGTAACTTAAAACGTTTTTGTTGTGTGTTTAATTTAACCCTTACTGCTATGAATCTCACTCCTGAAAAAACTGCAGTTGTTCTTATCGAATTCCAAAATGATTTTACAAGTCCGGGCGGAAGTCTGCATGATGCTGTAAAAGGCGTGATGCAATCCAATAATACGTTGGCAAACACTGTCAATATGGTAACCAAAGCCCGCGAGATGGGTGCACAGATTGTGCATGTCCCTATTTCGTTTGCAGACGGCTATCACGAACTTCGTCGTCAGCCTTATGGTATCCTAAAGGGTGTGGTAGATAGCAAATCTTTCCGTAAGGGGACATGGGGAGTGGAAATTGTAGATGTACTAAAACCTCAGGCAGAAGATATAATTATTGAGGGTAAAAGAGGACTGGATGGGTTTGTCAGTACTAATTTGGATTTTATACTACGTAGCCGGGGCATTCAAACCATTGCCTTGGCTGGATTTCTGACAAACTGTTGTGTAGAGTCTACCATGCGTACCGGATATGAGCTTGGCTATGAAGTAATCACACTGACAGATTGTACGGCTACTCTAAGCGAAGAAGAACAAAAGATGGCTTGCGAAAAAGATTATCCTATGTTTTCACAACCCATGAAAGGAGCCGACTTTATTGGAGAGTTGGAAGGAAAGCTGGTGGTTGAGTCTACAGGTGGAAGAGGATATAATTAATGAACTATATAGAAATATGAGTCATCTCAAATTTGAGATGTGAGTTTACCAGCACCTATGCTTTTAGAGAGAGTATAGGTGCTGGTTTTGTTTTGGTAAATTCATATTCATAGTTTGTTATCCCAATCATCATTCTTCCACTGACTCTCTACTTTTACCAGGTTTTGCCGCACTAAACTGTATCTGATTTATTAAAAATCTCTTAGTAGTGTAATCTGGTCTGGAAAAATAATATTCTCTCAAATAGGATATGTTTCTCTGAAAAAATAATTATTTTTGTTTTGAATTGAAATATTTTTAGAGGAATTCTTGAAGTTATTGCTTTTAACCAAAGATTCTATGCCTATTTATCACAAACTAGGAAAGCTACCCACCAAACGGCATACACAGTTTGAGAAGCCAGATGGAGGATTGTACTATGAAGAATTATTTGGGACTGTAGGGTTTGAAGGTATGTCTTCCTTGCTCTATCATCTGCATCGTCCTACACAGGTCAAACAGGTAGGAGAGTCAAAAGATGTTACACCTAAGGTAGCAGTGGACCGTAATATGAAAGCCCGTAAACTGATTGGATTTCAGGTGCCGCCTGCTGATGATTTCCTTGAGTCACGAGTACCACTGCTGGTCAATACGGATCTGATTTTTGGATTGGCCGCTCCCCGTAAATCGTTGCGTGATTATTTCTACAAGAATGCAGATTCCGATGAGTTGTTATTCATTCACAAGGGGAGTGGAGTATTACGTACAATGCTTGGTAATATTTCTTTTGAATACGGTGACTATCTGATTATTCCCAGAGGAATGATTTACCAGATTGACTTTGCTACAGAAGACAATCGGTTACTATATCTTGAGAGTCATCATCCTATCTATACTCCCAAGAAATACCGGAACTGGTTTGGACAGCTACTTGAGCATTCCCCGTATTGTGAACGGGATTATAAGCTGCCTGAACAGCTGGAAACCTATAATGAAAAGGGCGACTTTCTATTAAAAATAAAGAAACAAGGATATTTACACGAACTGATGTATGGTTATCATCCGTTTGATGTGGTTGGATACGATGGATACAATTATCCCTGGGGCTTTTCGATCCATAATTTTGAACCTATTACAGGCAGAGTGCATCAGCCACCTCCTGTACATCTTACGTTTGAGACCAGTGCCTTTGTTGTATGTTCATTTTGTCCGCGATTATACGACTATCACCCGAAGGCGGTACCCGCACCCTATAATCATAGCAACATTGATTCGGATGAGGTGTTGTATTATGTAGACGGGGATTTTATGAGTCGCAATGATATTGCTCAAGGTCATATTACGCTCCATCCGGGAGGGATTCCCCATGGGCCGCATCCAGGTGCGATGGAGCGTAGCCTTGGCAAAACACGTACCGACGAACTGGCTGTGATGGTAGATACCTTTCGTCCATTGATGCTGACAGAAGAGGCATTAAAACTTGACGATGGTAAATATTATCTGTCGTGGCTTAGTGAGAATGAAGCAATCAACTGATTTTTATCAGACACTTATATCAACAAACTAATCATAATCGTATGGATGTTTCAGTAACTTCTCCTGCTATTGAGAAGATTTTTCCGGATGCGGAAGACTTTCTGCCTCTCAATGGTACCGACTATATTGAGCTGTATGTTAGCAACTCAAAACAGGCTGCACATTTTTATAAAACAGCTTTTGGATTTCAGTCATTAGCGTATGCAGGTCTCTCTACCGGATCAAAAGACTGTGAGAGTTACGTAGTACAACAAGGAAAGATTCGATTGGTACTAACTTCTCCATTAAAACCCGGCACTCTCATAGGAAAACACATTGATGATCATGGCGATGGAGTGAAATCAGTGGCCTTATGGGTAGATGATGCCGAAAAGTCATTTTATGAAACGGTAAAGCGGGGGGCTATACCGTATATAGAGCCTATTACTCAAAAAGATGAATTTGGAGAGACAAAGAAGAGTGGCATTAAGGTGTTTGGTGATACAGCCTATCTGTTTATAGAAAGGAAAAACTATCAGGGAACTTTCTTACCAGGTTTTGTCAAATGGGAATCAAACTATAATCCCGCTCCATTAGGGCTGGAGTATGTAGACCATATGGTTTGCAATGTAGGCTGGAATGAAATGAACAAGTGGGTTGAGTTTTATGCCAAGGTGATGGGCTTTACGCAGTTGGTATCTTTTGATGACAAAGACATTTCTACCGAATACACAGCCTTGATGAGTAAAGTGATGAGTAATGGAAACGGACGAATTAAGTTTCCGGTAAATGAACCTGCTGAAGGGAAAAAGAAATCACAGGTAGAAGAGTATCTGGACTTTTATCATGGACCTGGTATCCAACACATTGCAGTGGCTACAAATAACATCATCGAGACTGTAACAGCCCTGCAAAGCAGAGGAGTAGAATTTCTTTCAGTACCCGCTAGCTATTATGAAGATCTGCTGGATCGGGTTGGGGAGATTGACGAAGACTTGACACCAATCAAGGAACTGGGAATACTGGTAGATCGGGATGATGAAGGGTACCTGCTACAGATTTTTACAAAGCCCATAGAGCCACGGCCAACGTTATTTTTTGAGATTATTCAGCGGAAAGGAGCTAAGTCTTTTGGGAAAGGAAACTTTAAAGCTTTGTTTGAAGCGATAGAACGCGAACAGGAACTCAGAGGTACTTTGTAAGGTTATTTTAAACATTTTTCTTGTATAAGTAAAAACACTCGCCATCGAAAATGTGGCGAGTGTTTTTATTTTGTGAAAAATAGTAAAAATATTTCATAAACAGATGTTAACAATAGAGACTTATAGTTATAAAGAGACAGGAAAGACATTCTGAAAATACACAGTTTAGTAAAATGTATTCTAAAGCTTGTATTTCCTTTTATTTTTTATTCATCTCTTTTACTATTTACACTATGAAGTATTTTTATGTCTTGCTGATCTTGGTCAGCAGCCTTTTCTCAACCAGCTATGCAGCCAATTCTCCAGAGCTGCTTTCGCCACAACCTAATACAACAGTCGATCTCAGTAACTTTTCGGGATTTGTTGTCAATGCCAATGACAGTGCTGCCCGAAAAATTTCTATCAAGGTATGGGTCAATGATCCTAGAACACTTGTATATGAGACTTACAAACTATTTAACTATGAGTGGGATGCTGTTTACCCTGTCACGTTCTCAGATGTTACTACACTTTTGCCTAAACAACAATATTTGGTTGAGGTAAAAACACAACGTGTGGATGGCAGTATGATTGGTCAGCAATACTTTACATTCTTTACTGGTACCCAGAACGCAGTGCCGTTGTTGGTGAGCCCTGTCGAAACAGCAAAATGGTATGTGTGTCAGAATGAGCGACAAATTATAAACGATGTCATTACAATTAATGCAAATAATTCTTCTGCCCGAAAGGCAACTGTGAAGATTTATAACAAACAAACTGGGCAATCCATTGGATGGACTGCCTGGCCAGATTCAAGATCCATTGTCATTCCATTTGCCAACGCACAGGAGGCTACTACTAATCGGACGATTGGAATAAATCTTGATGAAAAGACTTTCAGTGAGTTTGATGCAGTATTTGAAATAAGTACATGGAGTGCCAATGATGCGTTGCTAAGTAAAAAGTATTACACCGTTCCTGTTGTTGTACGGCGGTTCTATCGGGTGTTACAAGCTAAATTTGTGAGTCCGATGGATGGTGATACCGGAGTTTCCTTGCTGCCTGTAATCCGGCTTACCCGTCCGGTTGAAACTGAAAAGCCTGGTTGTGATCGACCGGTTATTTTTGATACCTACGAGATAGATCGATATCCGGCAGACTGGCAGGGAGAAGACTATCAGGTAAAGGCGTTTGGCGATACTACATCCAGTTGGAGACTACCTGTTGCTTTAAAGCCAGGTGTTAAATATCAGGTAAAAGTAACCTATCGCAATGGTGGGGCTCCTTTTCCTCCATTGGAAGTATCTGAAACATTCACCACAATTGCCAGACCACTTTCTCAACCTTTGCTGGTTTCGCCTGCTCCGGATTCTACACTATATCTTGTTCCTTTTATAATGAGCTCTAATGGGGGCGATGTGACTGTGAATGCCAACGATTCCCGAGCCCGTTATATCAGAATTGATATATTTAAGACATCAACAGGAGAAAAAGTAAATTACCAACGCAATGGAGGAGTTACCTACAAGTTGCTTACTGCTGAAACTGCACAAGAAAATGTGAGTGCTGGTGCATTTATAAATGGATTTGACGGAACCCCCTATGCAGCGGAAGTCTTATTGACTACCAAGGATTCTCTAGGAGCAATGATCGGGCAAAGTAAATATAACATTACCATTAAGCCTCTTCCGGCAGATTCGACACTTGTTGTAGAATTTATAGATCCTGTGCAGGGACAAACGAATGTACCTTTGCGACCAACTATCCGTGTGAGAGAACCAGAAAATATATCTCAACATCAGTTGTATATATTCTATGGATCATACGAAATAGATCGGTATCCGGCAGATTGGCAAGGTTCAGACTATCAATTAGATCTTGTTCTGAATCGGGGTATCACATCCTGGCAGCCTGCTGCAACTTTACAACCCAATACTACTTATCAGGTACGGGTTGAATATCTTGTTCCTGGATATGGATCTTCCGATAAACAATCTATACTTACTTTTACTACAGGGCCTGCTGCAAGTACAGATCCACTACTGATCTGGCCTGCTGGCAACTCGTCGGTTTCACTATGCAATGTTGATACCTTACAGGTTAATGCCAATGATGCCAATGCGAAGAAGCTATCTGTAAAAGTATGGCGGAATGACCCGAGACAACTAATCAATGAATATACCTATGTCTTTGATAGTTCTTCTCAGGCAACACAGCTATTGCATATTCCGAACAATACGCAGAATATGCTAGCAAACCAACAATACCTGATAGAATTGAAAACACTGGCTGGCAACGGTAGCTTACTAAAACAAAAGTATTTTACCCTATTTACAACAGCCTGTTCTTCAGGTGCAAGACTGGCAGGTAATCTGGAACCAGCCCAAACATCTTTTGCATTTCCGAATCCATCTGCCACCGATTTCCAGGTACAACTACATGGAGGCTATCAGAATGCTAAACTGACTGTAATTGCAACAGATGGACGGATTGTTGGAGAGCAGGAGGGACAAGGAAATAGTGCAGTTCTGATTAAAACTACTAATCTGCCTGCTGGTTTGTATCTGATCCGGATTTCTGACCGGACAGGAATCAGAGAACAACTGAAAGTTGTAAAGCAATAGTACACTAAACAAAATTCAATACATTATTTCAACAGCACCGTTTGGCAGTTTTTCTGTAAAGCGGTGCTGTTCCTGTATATACCCATTTTATCTTCCTGAAAAATCTTCTACATTTAACGATCAACAAACAGAATAAGAGTTATGAAAAAATCCTGGGTACCAATACCAGAAGGAAGCGACTTTCCATTAGAAAATCTGCCATATGGTATTTTTCAGATTAACCGACAACATCCTCGTGCTGGGGTAGCGATAGGAGAGTACATTCTGGACCTTCATGCAGTGGCTTCTGTTGGCTTGCTGGAAGAGATACCCAATGCGGCTGAAGTTTTTGGTAGTTCTTACTTAAATGCATTTATGGCACTCGGGAAGCCTGTATGGCAAATCACCCGTCAAAGAATAATGGAATTACTCTTGGAAGGGAATAATGAGCTACAATCCTATCGGGATCAGGTATTGGTCAGGCAGGCGGATGCTACTTTACAGATGCCTGTTCAGATTGGTAACTATACAGACTTCTATTCCAGTATAGAACATGCAACTAACGTAGGGAAACAATTCCGACCGGATAATCCACTTTTGCCCAACTGGAAACATTTGCCCATAGCCTATCATGGGAGAGCCTCTTCTATTGTGATATCAGGAACCAATATTCACCGACCCAAAGGACAACGAAAAGCGGCAGATGCTGATTTACCTACTTTTGGCCCATCCAAACGAATGGATTTTGAACTGGAGGTTGCCTTTGTGATAGGCAAGGAAACAGCTTTAGGACAAACTGTTTCTACTAGTCAGGCTGAGGAGCATATCTTTGGCTTCTTTTTATTTAACGACTGGTCTGCCCGTGACATTCAGGGATGGGAATATCAGCCTCTGGGACCATTTCTCGGAAAGAACTTTGCTTCTTCCATATCACCTTGGATTGTGACCCTGGATGCACTGGAACCTTTCCGAACAGGCAGTCCGGTTCAGAATCCTGCTGTATTGCCATATTTGCAATATGAAGGGGAGCACTCTTTTGATATTCAGCTTGAAGTAGCCATTCAGCCGGAAGGGTTAGAGGAACAGGTAGTTTGCCGATCCAACTTCAACTATCTGTATTGGAACATCTGCCAGCAACTGGCACATCATACTGTTAACGGGTGTAATCTCTGTATTGGAGATGTTATGGCATCCGGTACTATCTCGGGTGAGAGTGCAGATAGTTGGGGATCACTGCTTGAGCTTACAGAGGGAGGAAAAAAGTCGTTGATTTTTTCAGATGGTATAGAAAGAAAGTTTCTGGAGGATAATGATACCGTTGTTATGAGAGGTTTTTGTGAAAAAGATGGCTTACGAATTGGTTTTGGGGAAGTACGTGGTAAATTACTGCCATCATTGTAACTACGGAATTATAGCATGATCCATACATTTGATTTTACCAAACTTTCCGTGATGGAAAGCCAGGGGCTGCTGCAAAGTTTAGTTTGTCCTCGTCCTATTGCCTTTGCCAGTACAGTTGATGCACTGGGCAATGTCAATCTGAGTCCTTTTAGCTTTTTCAACATGTTCAGTACCAATCCGCCTATTGTGGTGTTTTCTCCTTCCCGCAGAGGGAGGGATGCTACTACCAAACACACCTATGAAAATGTGCTGGAAGTACCGGAGGTAGTTATTAACATTGTAAACTATGCTATAGTAGAACAAACCTCTCTGGCTAGTGTTGAATATGAGAAAGGTGTAAACGAATTCATTAAAGCTGGGCTTACACCAGTGCCTTCTGAAAGAGTGAAACCACCACGGGTAGCAGAAAGTCCGGCCAGTCTGGAGTGTCGGGTAAATGAGATTATCCCGTTAGGAACGGGTGGGGGTGCTGGTACACTGGTCGTTTGTGAAGTATTGCTGGTACATGTGAAGGAAGAAGTGCTAGATGCATCCGGTAAGAGGGCAAATCCCAGAGCGTTGGATCTGGTTGCCAGGATGGGAGGAGATTACTATGCCCATATATCAAGTGAGTCGTTATTTATCGTACCTAAACCGAATCAGAAAAAAGGGATAGGCGTGGACCAGATTCCTTTTCGTATCCGTAACAGCCGGATTTTGTCAGGAAATAATCTGGGAAGGTTAGGCAATACGGAAGTAATGCCAGATAAGGATGCTGTGTCGGCCTTTGCAAATGACCCGCGCATTGCAGAGATCTTTGAACGGTTTTCGCATCATACAGAATCATTAGAAGATCATTTACATCAACTGGCAAAAGAATTACTGGAGGCCGGGCAGGTAGACAATGCCTGGAAGACTTTGTTACAGTTACCATAAGAATAGGAGTCATTCCAAATATTGAGTAAAAGGATTTGACTTTGCAGCGGAATAAATAGTGAAATAAATAAGCTACCATGAGCCGTTGTGGCGGTGTGCTGGCCTTCTTGCTGCCACAAGGAGAGCTCCTGTCCCATAACTTTTCTGAGAAAGTGGTTGGTACATACAGAAAAAATACTCTCTCTGTCCTCCTGAAAGGAATCCCCTGCTGTCCTTCTGAAAGAATCTTGTGACAAATAGAGCCATGTCCGGTTTCTGAGAGAGAAAAATATCTCCAGTCGGAAAGGCCGCTGGTCTTGCAACAGCCTGCCACGCCCACGCTAAATTGTGGCAGGCTTGGCGTGGGCGGGAAGATCCTTTCAGGAGGACAAAAAGGAAGAGAGGGCAAACGAAGGAGCACAGGAAGAAGAACTGTCCTTCCAGGAAGTGTGTTTCTGAGTGTTTTACTTAGCAGCAGTGAACCTCTTGGCTTTCCAGAAAAGCTACCTAAAACAAAAAGCCGTAGTCCAATAGACTACGGCTTTTCATATTCCACAAAATACTACCAGCTACATATCAAGCTGCCAGTGTTGCTTTGTGATTGGTGATTGCCGACATAGAGCCATCTATTACTGATAGGCGTTGCTCAATCTCATCTAGTTCCGATTCGCGTAACACTACCGCTGTGGTACCATATTGCAGCTTACGTTGTTGGGCAGTAAACAACTTGTATTCCGCCTTTACTTTTCGTGTCTCCATCTCCGTTTTAGTTGTGCCTTCAGGCAGCACAGCGATGATGGCAGTCAAAGAGTCTACTTCAGCTTCTGCTGAGGCTAAGGTAGCCTCAATATCACTTGCCCGGTCTGAGGCGTTATCACGGTTACGGGTAGTCGCGATTTGCTTGTATTCCAGATCACTTTTCAGGTCGCTGAGTTGGTCAAGTACTTTGTTGCAGTCTGCTTTGGTTGTCAATAAGGTTAATGTTAAGGCCATATGAATGTATAATTAGTTGTGTGTAACATAGAGTCACCAGTCAGTGTCCGGACTACTTGCTGATTGACTTTACAAATATCGGCATTAAATGCATGCGATTTTGAGCGTTGTTTTGATTATCAGAACTACGCTCAAATGGTACATTATACTTAATTATAGTTACTTTTATTCACCAGTGGTAGGTTTATATGCGTGGATTATCGGCAAATACTACATAGGAAAGAAAATAGTCGAAAGGAGAATTCTTTAAGAAAGGGTTATCCCTATTTTTGAAAGCAACTTTTCTACTGCTGACGTCAGATTAGTAGTAAAAGCAGAGTGATAAAGCAATGACTTCTGGATATAAGGACTGAATAGTTCATTGTGACACACATAAAAACACACTATATAAACGAATTACTATGGGATTATTTAAACGGATCTTCGGCAAAGGAGATGCAGAGCAGGACAAAAGGGTTAATAACGAAGTTGAGCAAATAAAGTCTGGCCAGATTACCAAAATCTATCCTATCCTGAAGCCGGGCGACTGGGTTGGGATACAGGCAGGTGCATTGAAACAAACGTTGTTAGGCACACAGGAACAGCCCGAACTGGTAGTTGCCTTTGGATATGATGCACCCACTAACTTTGTTTTTTTAATGCCTAATGACCTGGAAGGTAAAGATCCCGGTCAGGTACTGACTTCCGCCTACGAAAACCTGGAAGCGATAGAGTCGCCCTTCGAGTTTATTGGAAGTCTTGCTAACCAGGCATTGGCAGCCTCTGGCAATGACTTTTCAAGCGAAAAGATTCTTTGTCAGAACCATATGTTAAAGGCGCATGAACTACTACAGGCAGAAGAACTATTGGTGTCTATTCCAAGACGTACCTGTATGACAATTATCTCCAGACAAGCAGACAGAGATTCATTAGCTAAATTTGCCGCTATACACAACTATACCTGGCAGGACGACTCTTATGGAAACGCCCCCATCATCAATGCGTTATTTATTGTCAAAGATGGATTGATTAGTAGTGTAATCTCTCTGGATAAGTAATCAAGGGAGATTTAAGCTATGTGACAAGTTCATGGGGGTTAGTCTACTATGTCAAGCTTCTCTAAGAGGCTAGCAGCTTTCTTTGATTCATAGTCTTTTAGCTGTTTTTTGGTGGCCCGTCCTTTCCAGCTTATTTCCAGGATCTCGGTGAGCAGGACTTTATTGTAGTTGTGCAGCCACATTGCAATATAGGGATAAGCCTTAAAATGGTCGGGTAAGTGAAAAATCTCCGGGTGGCTGTCCAGGTATTTGTCTCTTTCCTCAAATCCGATCCGAATAGAGATAAACTCTCCACTGTCGTGAAGGCGACACATAAGTTTTCCGCGAACCGTTACCGAAGGTGTACCTTCATGAGAAATGCCTTCTTCTGTGTCAGGGAAGGTTAAGGCAACAGCCTTCACCGGATCAAAATCGGCATAGTTAAATTTTTGTCGCTGGTCTTTCATCAGTATGCGGGATGGGTTTGTGTACTTACTGCCCAGTAGTTGCCTGCTATGTCATAAAACGAACCTCGTGTGTCCGGATCTCCTTCTTTATTGACAGGCTTCTCGATGATCTGACAACCATTGTCTATGGCTAACTGAAAGGTACTGAATACATCTGGCACATAGATATGCAACATGGTTTTGTTAGCAGCATAGTTTTCCGTGCTGTTGCTGATCATAAGTACGGTATCGTCAAGCCGCAATTCTATATGAGCAATCTTGCCGTCTTCACGGCCAAAGCGTCTTAGAGTGGTAGCATCAAAGATTGTGGTAAGCTGATCTACCAGTTTTTGGGCATCGTCAACAATGAGGTATGGAGCAAGAGAAGTATACTTTTCAGGTTTGTAGGTGGTCATGTTGTGTGGTAAGTGCTGGTTGTGTGATTTCTACTAGTCTAGTGCTGAGCCTTTAACCAAAGATAGGTGCCTTGTGTAGGATTTGCAAGTGAGTAGTTTGTTTTGTTGGACCTGATACCCTTGAGATATAGTATCTTGTGTACATCCAATAGTTAGTATATTTACTGCCTCTGGTATATACATATATCCTTTAAAATTCATGAACAACAAGTTTGAGATCTTAGATAATCTGTCAATAATTACACAACCCGGAGTTTCAGTAAGTCAGCTGATGTTAAATGGTATCAGCCTTGGAGACGATGAAAGCCTGCTCAGCATAGAATTTGTAGAATCTCAATGGCAGGTTGACAAAATGACAAAGTGGGTAAAAAGCAAAATAGGTGGTCAATATAAAATCAAAAATGGAAAAGTTGTAGAGATATCTCTGATGGAAGAGTTGGTAGAAAGTCTACGAATCACCTCAACTAAAGATATTTTCCAGAATTTTGGCCCTACTAAGGCCATTGATAAAAAGTATGGTCAACTCCTTTTCCATTACGAACCCCGTAATATAGTAGTACACTGGTCTGAAACTGATAAGAAACTGACTAGAATCTTTTGGGGTGATGTAATCCCTTATCCGACCCTTCGTCGGGAAAATCTGCTAGAGCAATATCTTGACCTACGAGGCTTCTCGCCTGAGCCACACTCGTGGAGTGAAAAAAACTTTAGAAATAATCCACCAAGGCTGTATCGGTATAAGCAGTTAGACTCACTCTTCCAGGCATTTGGCATTGACCTAAAATACATGCAGTCATTTGAGGAGGGAGAGTTCATTAAAGCAAGACCAGTAACAGATTATACAGAATGGTTTAGTGATATAGAAGCTTATGGTCTCCAAACAGGCTTGGAAAGAGATAGAGACTTTAATAGGGATACTGTAAACCATGACAAATTGATACGCATATTTGCCTACTTATTCAAATACCGCATGGTATTGGAAAGAACACTTCAGTATAATTCTGGCTGGTTGGAAGCTGGCGCCACATGGGCTAGATACATGATTGATAAGACGGAAGGTTTCCTCAATGAAGAAAACAGAGCCTACATAAAGTATCTGGATAATTTGTTGTGTTTTGCCATAGATCCATATCAGCAGCAATACAAAAAATACGAGTTAATAGAAAAGTATGGATATCCGGATGTAGATCTGAGTGATATTGATGCTGACTATTATTAAATACATATCATCGCAGATTCATTCTATGAACGAGTTTGCGGACATTCTTATTGAAGAAATTGTGGGTCTTATCCAAGTTACTTCTATTATATTCCAGGCGACTAGAATACAGGCAGTTATCAATACTATTAATCTCAGCATATACAAATAACAAAGACGAAATAAATGCAGGAGAACGACTGACAGCTGCTTATTAAACCAGATAAAACTCTCTAATATAAAAAAATACCTGTAATCAAGTCATGAAAGCCCTTGCTTTACTATTTCTATCTATAATATTACTCTCTTGCAAAACTTCTGTTTTAACTAGTAAACGGGAAGGTTGTCTACTAGACTCTAGTAAGGCAGAAAGAATAATAGAATTTCTCACCCGTACTGTCCCCGAGTATAAGATTAAAGCTAAAGAAGACTTTTCTTTTGAGAAGGATAATTGCTTTATTAAGAGAGTTGGAATCTATGATTTAACAAATTCTCCCGTTATTAATACTTTTACAAATAGAAGCGAATTCAAATTAGAAAATTCCCATATCTATCATTTTTATGTACTAGATCCGCAACTTTCGTTTAGTCATATTTTGTATATAGATAGGAATGGTCAGTTCACCTTTTTTGAATCAATTAATTGCAAAAACAGAGGCAATACATTACAGGAAGTAATTAGTTATCTTACTCACAAGTTAGCAACAAACCCACAAAAAGATCAAATCATAGAAAGAGTCAAAAATTACAGAAATTATTATAGGATAGGTGCAATTGACGATATTTATGTACCTCTGCAATGTGACTGTGAATCTTGTGAGTAGAACAATTTTCTAACAAGTACATCTGACTTTGACTTCATAAGAAATCCCTTTCTTAAATCACTCTATTTTATCCTCCTAAAAGAATCAGTCTATCTCTTTGGAAAAGTCATCTCCCCCTTCGCTGTCCTCCTGAAAGGAACTCGTGACAAGACCGGCGGCATCTCCCTTTGGAGTACATTTTTCTCTCTCAGAAATCAAGCATAGCACTATTTGTCACAAGATTCTTACAGAAGGACAAAGAGGGGTGTATTTTTTCCAGACGGGCAGATGGGGAGTTTCTTTCAGGAGGACAGGAAAGGGATTTCGTCTTTCAGGAGGGCTGTCAGCTATGGATAAACAAGTAAGTCATTATGTTGTAAAAGGTAATAGCAATTCAAAGTTTGATTTTGTTAACTTTGTAGAATGAGCAATGCAACGATAACCGAGCTTCCGGGAAATATTACGGCAGATCTGCAACGGAAAGGATTTAAGGTTCACGAAATTTTAGAGACTGTAGATATCTCGCAATCCCATCGCAGAAGGGACTACTATAAGATCGTGTTGGCTACAGGCAATATGACCATTTACTATGGGGATCAAGTCCTGGATATTAACGATACTTTCCTGTTTTTCAGTAATCCCCATATCCCTCATACGGTTGTGCATCATACAGAGCAGAAGAAAGGGTATGCCTGTATTTTTACGGAAGCGTTTATGGCTGGCAGGGATCGTGAACTTCTACAAAACTCTCCTTTGTTTCGGGTTGGCACAACGCCTCTCTTTTTCCTAACTAAAGACCAGACGGCCTTTCTGACAAGCATTTACCAGAAAATGCTTGCTGTACACAATAGTCCTTATGACTATAAAGATGAATTACTCAGAAACTGTATAGAACTGATCATTCATGAAGCGTTACAAATGCAGCCAGTGCCTAATGGACTAACACAACGAAATGCAGCGTCACGGATTGCCTGGCTATTTATGGAATTGCTCGAAAGGCAGTTTCCTATTGAAAGTCCCAAAGATCCGCTCCGCTTACGTACCGCTCAGGACTTTGCAGAATCGTTGTCTGTGCATATCAACTACCTCAACCGGTTGGTGAAGGAAGTAACTGGCAAGCCTACCTCTGTACATATCGCTGAACGGATTGCCACAGAAGCTAAGGCACTATTGCAGCATAGCAACTGGAGTGTGGCAGACATCGCCTATGGACTGGGATTTGAGTATACTACTTATTTTAACAACTACTTCAAACGGGTAACAGGTGCTACGCCCAACTCTTTCCGGAAGAAAAAAGTTTGATTCTCATACTTTTTGGTTTGATTCTCTTTTAACAAAGACCCGCCAAAAAGAGACCTTTGTATGTATAAACAATTGAAGAGGACGGTCACGAAGGCCACTCTATTATACATTACATACGAAAACCATGAAAAAAGCATTGATTACCGGAGCCAATAAGAGTATTGGTTTTGAAGCTGCCCGCCAGTTATTACAACAAGGATATTATGTGTACCTGGGTAGCCGTAGTTTAGCAAATGGCCAGGAAGCTGTCGAGAAGCTGAAAGCCGAAGGATTACACGAAGTCGAAGCCATTCAGTTAGATGTAAGTGATCCGGAATCCGTAAAGGCTGCCCGTGCCGCAGTGGGTGAAAAAACAGAGGTACTGGATGTGCTGATCAATAATGCAGGCATCAACGGAGGTCGGCCACAAAACGCTCTTACAGCAAGCCTGGAGCAATTTAAAGCGGTATATGAGACCAATGTGTTCGGAGTGGTACTGGTAACACAGGCATTTATAGACCTGTTGCAGAAGTCGCCTGAGCCTCGCATTGTGAATGTAACCTCAGGGATGGGTTCACTTACCCTTCACAATGATCCTACCTGGAAGTATTATCACAATAAGGGTGCAGTGTACCACTCCTCAAAAGCGGCACTGAACATGTATACGGTTGTGCTGGCATACGAACTGCGTGATACAGCATTTAAAGTAAACATGGTTGATCCTGGCTTCACTGCTACTGATTTTAACCAACATCGGGGTACGGGTACGGTTGAGGAAGCAGGCAAACGTGTGGTAAAATACGCTGTCCTCGGCGCCAACGGCCCAACCGGAAAGTTTGTCAGTGAAGAAAACAACCCTGAAACAGGAGACATTCCGTGGTAAGCTTGGCTATTGGATGGCGTTAATACATTCGTATAAGGCGGCTCTTTGAAGTAGAATACTCCGAAGAACCAACTCAGGAGAAACATTCTCCTCCCTGTACTCCTAAAAGAGAGCCCTTATTGTGTCCGATAGTTTTTTCAGAAATGAAGATTAAAAAAGAGAGCACTGGTTCGAACGTCCGTTCGGACCCAAAATGAAAGCAACGTCTGTTGCGTTGGGACAAATTGAGCCTTGTTCAGATTTGTGATAGTAACTAAACAAGGTTTTACCTACCAACGCAGCGGACGCTCAATGCTGTCAACTTGAGAAAACCACTCAAACTACCTCATCTGTCCTTCTGGAAGAATCTCGTGGCAAGACCGGCGGCCGTTCCGACTGGAGATAATTTGTCTCTGACAAACCAAACGCGGCACTATTTGTCACAAGGTTCTTTCAGAAGGACAGAAAGATAGTCTAGTCCTTAGGAGAGGGATAAAGCTTTTCCCGTCGTTGGTGTTATTCACCAACGAGCTGTTTCCCACCGTTCAGGTTGGTGATAATACCAACATGGGGACATAATAGGAAGGCTGTGAGAGAATAAGGCTCTTATTATACCTCCACACTACTTTCTCATGCTGTTTAACCCTTCCTCTATGGTTACAAATGTCTTGTAGCCAAGTTCTTGCCTTGCCCGTTTGTCGTTGGTGATAAACTCCAGGCCTAGTGTGTTCACAAGTCCTTTATAGAGAAGTGGATGGCCTTTCAGCCTGAAGGTTTTCCAGACAAATTCCATAACAGCTGCGATACGTTTTGCCGCTGCCAGAGAGACAGTTTTATCAGGAATGCTGACACCTTGTGTGCCTACATAGCTTTGTATAAAGTCTTTGAAAACGGGAGTTTCTCCATCTGTCAGAAAATATGTTTTGCCACTTTGCTCTTTCTGATCTGCCAGTATCAAGGCATGACATACATTGGTGACATGACAGGTTACCAGGCGGTGATTGCCACCATTTATAAACTGCATTTGTCCTTTTTTTATAGCGTCTATAATGGCAGGCAATACATTAGGGTCGCCTTTGCCCCAGATCAAGGGTGGCCTCAGGGCTATAGTCTGAAAGTGGCGGGTGTTGGCTTGCAGAACCAGATTCTCGGCTTGCAGCTTGGTTCTTGAATAGCCGTCGATGATGTTATCAGAAACAAAACTCTCGTCTGCATGTACGATAGGCCGGCCATTCATGATAACAGAAGCGGCACTCAGATAGACAAATTTATGTACACCTGCATTTTTAGCAGCCGACAACAACAGTGCTGTTGCCTCAACATGTAGTTTTCGGAGGTCTTTTTCTGAGGCGAAAAAGTCTACAGAGGCAGCCAGATGAAATACTGTTTCACAGTCTTTCACTCCCTGTGCCAGTTGCTGAGCGTCGTTCAGATCACCTTTTATGGCAGTAGCACCTAGCTTTTCTACTTTTTGGATAGCCTGAGCCGAACGTGCCAGGGCTTTTACTGTATACCCTTGCTCTATGAGCATAGGAATAAGGTTTTGTCCCACAAAACCCGAACCTCCTGTTACAAATACCTGTTTCATATATCGATTGCGTAAGATTGCAATACAAAGATGCAGGCAACAGGAGGCACAAAACGTTTACAAAAGACAAGAAAGATCAGGCCTTCTCTAAAATTCGTTTCCGGATACGGCTCAGCGAAGTAGCCGTAATGCCCAGATAAGTAGCAAGCATATGCTGAGGTACCCTTTGCAGAATTTCAGGGTTTTGAGAGAGTAACTTTACATACCGTTCTTCCGGATTATCCAGAATAAATAGAGAAAGAGTCTGCTTAAACTGAATGAGTACACCTTCAAGTACCTTTCGTATGAACTCATTCATTAATGGTACTTGCTGATACAGCCTGTTCAGATCTGCTTTTTTCAGAACAAACAGAGTACAGGGTTCCAGGCACTCTATAATTTCTTCGCTTGGAATACCCATAACAATGCTATCAAATGCCCCTATAAAGCCATTCTCTGTCATAATATAGGTAGTGATCTGTTCACCGTCTTTCACAAAATATTTCCGGATACAGCCTGTGAGAAGAAAATACAGTGCATCCGTTTGCTGATTATAGGAAACCAACTCTGTTTTCGCAGGGACCTGTGTAAGCGTCAGAGCAGACACAAGGAGATTTTTGTCTTGCTCGGTAAATTTTACAAACCTGTCAGTATATCTAAAAAATATGTCTGTCATGAAGGTAACTGTCTGTATACAATGCAGTAAAGCTTAAATATACATAGGAAATGACAAGAAAGACGAATTAGGATTCGCCTATACTTTATTTCAATGGATACAGTGAGGTAGTAAAGTATGTTTTGAGAGGCATGTTTTGAGGAGGTTGAATCTGAAGTATTAAAAGCTGTTGTAAAATAATAAACAGATACTGGTTTTAAGTAACGATGTCTCAATTCCTACTTCACACTATAGGCGATACCAAATTTACTATGTACTTAGAAATATAGTAAATCCAGTATCACTGATAGCCTCCACCTTCTGTATTCCAGCCGTTACAGGGTTGCTCAACTTACTGACAGGTTATATTGTAAGTAGTAGTAGTGATCCTGGTCTGGCCATTGTAGGTATATTTCTGAATCTTCTTGGTGGGATATCCCTGCTCATTGTATTCGTACTCATATAGGTAGGACTCATACTCTTGTAGCGTATGAGTCGGATTACTATTATTATAATCGTTCTTATCATACGAAATCTGCTTGGTCATATTATACACCTCTTCTCCGGATATGTTGGCAGGGTGGCCTTTAGGAATAGGGTTTATCAGAGTTTCAATATCTTTCTTGGTATCATATTCATATACAGTGTAGGATTCAAGCAGATCAATATAATAGTTTTTAAGATTAATTAATTCTCCATCTGCATTATACTGATATACTATTTTATAGCCATTTTCCTTGGACTTAGACAACATACGACCTTTCTCATCTGTTTCCACCGTATAGTGGTAATTATAGTCACGTAACCCATCTCTTTGATAATACGCTAGGATTTCTGTTAGTTTTCTATCTGTATAACGATACAAAATTGAATCTTTATACCCAAGAACAGAGCCATCATTGGACAAGCTTTTTCCTTTCCATATCATAGATGTCATTTTACCATCTGTATTGTAATTGAATTCATTTGTATACTGATAAGAGGTTGATTCATATGTAGTATTGAATCTAGAAAGTTTACCTTGTATGTAAGTATATTTGACGATACCTTGACCAGGATTTGTACTCTCAGTAGTGGTTTTCTGTTCAGTTAAAAAACCTTCCGAATTATATATATTAGTTGTATAGATGATGATGCCTGAAGATATATTTTTTGTGCTGACCAGCAATCCTTGAATATTATATTCATAATGTATGGTAATCGTATCCCTGGAGTTGTCCGGGTAGAGCGTAATGGACTGGCTATCGGTTAATCTACAGGTTTTCTGAGGAGTGGGAGTTTCGTCATTGTCAGATTTGCAGGCAGTAATCAATACTAGTCCTGTTAACAGGAAAGGGAGTAATCGTTTAAACATCATGAAGTAGAAAGGTGACAGAATTATTTTTACTAAGGAGCAAATATATATGGAAAGAAAACAAGCTCTTTGTGATGTTACTATTTTATTTGGTTACCTCTGGTTAGTTGAAAGCAATAAATACTTCAGAATGAAGAGCAAAAGCCTGGCATTACTTATCAAAAAGTGGCCTGATTATGGATAGCATGCTACTCACTTTATAGGTTTAAAAACTGATTTATAAGTTTCCTGTTTACTTACTCATGAAAAAAATCCAGTTGAAACACTACCTGTTGGGACTAATCCTGATGCTGATCTCATTTTCTGCTTATTCGCAAAACTGGCATCTTGTAAGATTAGATAAAATAGGAACCCTTGAATTACCTGCCACCGAAACAGTCATGCGTACAGATACATTACAATATGTCTTTTGCCAGACTGAAAAAATGACGATTCAGATTGTGAATAGTACACTGCCTGGTAAGATAGAGCCAAATGTAGTAAAGATACCAGCAAAAAGAGCAAAAGAACTTCTGCAGGAATTTACGGAGCGTTATCTAAGAGGTGAAAACTATCAGATCTTATATCAGCTTGAAATAGATGTACAGAGTATGAAAGGAATGGATTTGGGATTCAAAGACCCTTCTGGAGAACTGACATATATGCGTATGCTTATTGTAAATAATTGTATCGTAATAATGGGAGTAAAAGCTAATAAGTCACATAAAGAAATAGCAGAGGTTAATAAAGATCGATTGTTTGAGTCCCTGACGTTATTTTAACAGAATACTCACCTGCTTATAGTGTAATTTGCAGGTGAAGAGATGGAGCACAAAACATTCACTGGAATAAATTATCAACATGAGTCATCCCGAACTTTGAGAATAAAGATGTCATGCCACCCTTATTGCGTGTTATCACCAACATAAACGATAGGAAAGAGCTCGTTGGTGATAACCCCAACGACGGGAAACTTTTTACAGGCGTCAGTATCTCTGTGACGCCTGTTTTAATATTCACTGCTTGTTACCCATTATCTGTAATCGACTTGTTGTACATATCGCCGCATCCTGTCATCAACCAGTTTAGATTGATATCGTAGGTAATGTGCAAGCTAAACAGGAAAAAACAGCTGGGTAAAGTGTATCCCTTTTCCATTTGAGAGATATTGCTTTGGCCTAATCCCATTCGCTGCACAAATTCGCGTTGAGGCAGTTTAACAATCTCTGTACGTATATAATGTATGCGTTGGCCTATCTTCTGTAAATTCATAGATATTATCAGTTAAAGTGGTGAATTAGTAGTAATGAGTTGAGTTATATTCAGGATGGCTGGTTGAATAGTATTTAGTTCAAACATTTGTGATGCGTTGATTTCAATATATTATGGTGGCTGATGAGCCAGACTACAGCTTGGTTGGATCAGAGGGTTTTGCATAGAGTTATAGTTAAAATTTTTGTTGTGTAGGATTGTGTTCAAGAATTTGTTTTGGGTTGAAGTATACATACATATCTAAATCAGAGATAAAATAGAGATTATAGATTTTCCTATTGCAAGCATAAGTTGAAGGTTGAACTATATGGTTATTTTGTACTATTAATGGTATATACTGTATTTTGCATATATTTTTTTAGTTCTTTTTAGTGCATCTACTGACCTAAAAAATGACCTAAAAAACACCACTTTTTTAGGTCATTTTAGTTTATTTCTGGCTCACCTGTTTTTTATCAAATATCATATAACAAACTATTTATCAATGCATTATCACGTATTTTTTGGTTCACTTTTTAGTACATTTTTAGTTTGTTGATTATTTTTTATTTTTTGGTTCACAGTTTCTCTCTCCTATAGGAGAGAGAAACTGTGAACCAAAAAAGTTGTCAGGGTATAGTAACAAGATGATAGATGGCTGCTTTTTTTCCACCACTAACTCTTACATATCCAAATTCAACAGCTTGAGCAATTAGACGTTTTACCTTACTTTCGTTTTCACCTGAGGCTTCCAGCATAAGTTTTTTAAACTCTACGGCTGGTATCTCAGTAGTCATTCGTTTGGTAAATATTTTTTCAATAATCTGCTGTAGCTTAGGTGCATGATTAGGGTTAGGCTGAGATGGAAGCATTATAGGGGCATCTATTGCTGTGAAGAAACGTCGCTCTTTATTCCAGATAAAATATCTTTCAACTGAATCTGAGCTGTGAGAAAGTTTGCCTAAATCAAACTCAGATGTGAGCATTCGTAGCCCTTTCCTCATGGGAACTTTCTTAAGCAGCAGAAATGCCCGGCTCCAGCGATGCAGGAACGTCCCAAAGTGCCCGGCGGCTGTTTCACTGTTTTTGTTGGGATGCAAGGTGCAGATTGTAGCCAGGTTAAATTCGGCTGTCAGGGTACGTATCCAGCGGACAGCCTCAGGGGCTCCTTCCGGATCGTTCATGTTGGTAGTGAGGTCAAGACAGCCGTCCAGTATCAAATAATCATAGGGCTCTCCATTATCAATCGCCTCCTGCAAAAACAGACGAATGTCGTCGCGTCTTTCTTCCAGGGTTCCCAGTTCAATTTGGGAGCGAATCCGCACATTGTACAACTGGTTGTCCTTCAGCAGGTTTTCGTCCATACCTGTCCGTCTGAAAATACGGCCTAACGACTTGGCTACATCGTCTGTGGATCGTTCAAAGTCAAACAGCACCATTCGGCTTTGTGGAGTAGCGGCTTCATAGTGAAAGCCAATCAGCGGGTTAGGATACGGTGTATGCGTGATATGGGATACAAATCCCGCTACAATGTCTTCCACCAGATTAGACTTACCTGCACCCGGAGCTCCAATTACAGATAGTATCTCGCCTTTGCTGATCAGATCTACATCATGAATACGAATGGCCGGCTTGCGGTTGCGGGCCTGGTACGTGAAGTCAATATCTATACTTCGTTTACGTTCCGGTTTGGGTTGAGTCATAGAGAAGTCCACCGGTCTCCCTTCTCTGAACTGATTGACCAGTTGGTGAAATTCGTTGCTGTTAGTATTCTGATGATTAGTGTTATATTGATTCATGGTGAGTTAAAAGTAGAGTATATTGTTAGTTCTGGCACATGGTTAGGTTGCAGACCTCTTTGAGCCTCATTGATACTTCACTGCAGTATGTCAGATTAATTCGAATTCTGCTTAACTAACATCCTGTTTGCCATCCATAATCCAAGCTTCCAGGTCAGTACGGCTGAAATACAACTTCTTGCCCCGCTTCATATAAGGGATGCGGTCTGCGGATACCAGATTATAAATAGTAGATTGGGCTAGTCCTGTGATTTGCATCGCCAGTTCAATACCTCCCAGATGTGCCGGAGAAGGTTGGCAGTAGGAATGAAGTTCCAGAACAAGAGCTTCCAGACGGATAAGTCGATCCTGAAGATCGTCAAACGGATTGTGCATGAATAAGTAGGTTTTGGTAAAGATTGATTACACCAGAACCCCTTATGAGGACAACCAGAGACAATACAGTTGAACGGTAAGTAGCAAAATATACGCTGAGCAAATCTGCCAAACTCCTGGTTGCCTTTTCGACGAAAAAGTAGTTATGGGTATTTACTTTTACTTACTTTTTGCTAAATTTGTAGAGCCTCGTTGCTGGTATGTCAACACCTCTTATACAAAGAGTCTGTATACTACAGGCAACATAAGGTACTCACATCTGTATTGTCTCTGATAAAAATAAAGCAGCCTTTCTGCAAAACAGAAGGTTGATTCTAAGTCCAGCTGTAGTTCTGTCGCCAAACTTCGCTACACTGGCCTCATGCTAGGAGTCTCTCACAAAGGGATTCCTTTTTTATTATATAACTAACTTGGTTTTTCTGCTGTACCGAATAGCCACTGGTGGCTGTGTAAGATTGGTATGTCTGAGATAAAAAAAGACAAACTCAAAACCCGATGCGAGCATCTTTAAATTCATGTAAATAAAAATATTTAGTAACATTTTTCTAACAATATCTGGCTTTCTAAAAAATAATCCGGTGAAGGGATAGGTAAAAGGCTTTGCTTTTTCGAGCAACTTCTGGCTGCTTTTTACTTTTCAAAAATAGAAAAAATAAGCTTTCCATACAAAGGTTATTTTGCCTGCATATACTATAACTTTTACCAGTACTCCTGGGTATTTTATGAAACTTACACCTTATTATATTTAGAGACTTTGTATTTTACTGAGAACCAGAATACTAGTCAGATACTCACAAAAGATGATCGTATTTTCCTTGCTACAGATATGGAGGGTGACGGAAAATATTTTTTTATAGCACACCAATAAGTATACAGGTAGTATAAGCAGCGACCAGAGAAGCGGAAGTTTAAAATTTGGCTCCAGTGAATTTAAAGCCTCTCAGAGCCTCTATAAACCTAAATCACCTGCCTGTTCGACAAATGACTTTACCTGATGTCTTTTAGTGGCTCTAATGCATTCTAAAAGCAAAATCGACTTTTTCCTATATTCTTGACAAAGCCGAATCCTTACATTCTGAAACCACCTCTTTACCTAAAAGAATTTTCCTGTAAGTGGCGTTACTGTGCTTTCGGAGAAGAAATATAACTAATGACAAAGATTACTGAATATCTCCAAGTGTTTATCTGAGTGTAAAAATAGTCTTACCAACAGTTTTTATAAGGTATACTTACCTAAAGACTTGCTTTATTGAGAGTAACAATTGAACTCTATACCACTAATTAATGTAGATATAGTAACAATTAAAAAAGTATATAAAATATTTTTTTAATTATCTTCCTGCTCTGGGAATAAATTCTGCCAATAGTCAGTAGCTGTCATAGATGGACTTCCAACTCTTATCAACCGACCTTCTGAAAGGAGTGTTTTTCTCTTCTCTCTTCCCTGCTTGTGTCCTCCTGAAAGAATCTGTTTATTCTTCCCTTCGTCAAAGGAGCTACCCCTTTCTGTCCAACTGGAAAAATCCCCTCTTTTGCCCTCCTGAAAGAATCTCACATTCTCTGTCCGTATGAAAAAGCCCCCACCTCGTTGTCCTTCTGTAAGAATCTTGTGACAAATAGAGCCACACTTGGTTTGTGAGTGAATTTATTCTCCAGTCGGAAAAGCCGCCGGTCTTGTCACAAGATTCTTTCAGAAGGACAGGGAAGGGAAATGCTCTTTCAAAAGATGTAGAGGGTAAGTAATCCTCTCAAGAGAACACAGAGGAATATCCTTTCAGGAAGATAAAAAGATGATGTGAAGTGATCCTTTAAGGAGGACTAAGAGGAAATGTTCTTTTCAATGAAGTATTTTTAAGAGTGGCTTTCTTTCATTAACAGTATAGAGTGGATACTTGTGTCAGAAACCTTTCTCCAGAAAAGATATAAATACAGGCGTGTTTAGGTTCAGATAGATTTTGCCTGTGTTTATAAACCAATAGAATGTACTGTAGGGGCGACTGGCGGTCGCCCTGGTTCCGAACGCGAATGATTGGGTTTATCAGACAACCGTTTCGGATGTATCCAATACCGTGCCTGTGAGAACCAGGGCGACCGCCAGTCGCCCCTACATTTCTCACTGTTTGTTTACAAATCTATTCCCTGACAAAACTGGGCATGCCTATACATAGCCAACCAGGCACAATCAATGAATGGTATCTTGTTCAAAACAAACAGACGTTCCAGTCCAGAATACACTTATACAGCTACTTCCTTTTGTGACTTCAGGTGAGCCATAATTACATCAAACACTTCAGTGGGCTGAATATGTGACTGTCCGAGTAAGTCCTTGCTTTTAGTCATAATCAACGGATATTCTTTCTTAGAATCGGGCATTCTACCGTGAGAGCCTTTTACCAGTGTAGGATCCAGTGGGATGATATCCATCAGCATCCGGAAGCCCAGCTTCTTTTTCAAGACTTTAAAAGCCACCTTAGGCAGAAGGAATTTAATCTTAGGGTCTGCATGCAGCTCTACAGGATCAAAGCCAGGCTTTTTATGAATCGCTACCAGACGTGCAAAATCAGGTGCTTTGGCATCGTCAAACCAGTAATAATAGCCAAACCAGGAGCGGGCATCTGCTATAGCTATTATCTCTCCGGCACGCGAGTGTGCCAGATGAAGTTGTTCGCGTTCTTTTCCTGC
This sequence comes from Xanthocytophaga flava, assembly GCF_030068545.1. Taxonomy (NCBI): domain Bacteria; kingdom Pseudomonadati; phylum Bacteroidota; class Cytophagia; order Cytophagales; family Rhodocytophagaceae; genus Xanthocytophaga; species Xanthocytophaga flava. The sequence goes on from NZ_JASJOR010000007.1 coordinate 136,199, forward strand.
ATATACCTTATCTACACCCGGAACGGCTTCGATCAACTTTTTAATCCTCGGAATATCCGACTCATTCTTAACATAGATATGAGCAATCTGGTGATCTGCAACCGCAAACGCATCACTGGCACCTGCATCCAGAAGTTCCAGTCCACGTTCTTCCCGAATGGCCAGCAATCCTTCTTTCCGAAGCACCCTGTTCAACATTATAGGACGGTCAACCTGGGTAATGCCGTATTCTGAAAGCAGAATCACCTGTGCACCCTTGCTTTCATAATACTCTACCAGCTGTTTGCACACCTTATCTATTTCCTGCAGATCTGTAGCAATTCTCGGATCTTCAGGGCCTATCCGTTGCAGGTTATAATCCAGATGAGGCAGGTAAATCAGGGTAAGTGTGGGGTTATATTTCTGATCCACCTCAATAGAGGCGTCTGCCAGCCATTGGGTAGATTTAATGTTCGTATTAGGCCCCCAGTAGGTGAACAAGGGAAATGTGCCAAATTTAGCTTGCAGGTAATCCCGCAAGTCAGCAGGTTGTGTATAGCAATCCGGAAACTTGCGGCCATCTTCCAGGTATTGAGGTCTGGGTGTCACGGAGTAGTCTACCGAAGAGTACATGTTAAACCACCAACCCATATTGGCACAGGTAAATGTAGGATCAAGCTCTTTGGCTACTTCCCATATCTTGGGAGCTTCAACCAGTTTATTGGACTGATGCCAGTTACGCACTTCACATACGTCCCGATAATACCAGCCATTGGCTACAATACCATGTTCATCAGGCCATTTGCCTGTATAATAAGTAGCATGTGCGGTACAGGTAACGGCTGGCATTACTGGTTGCACCGTTGCCTGACTGGCCTTTAACGACCACTCTTTAAGAAAAGGAGTATTTTCTCCGATTAGTCCGGTGGTTAAACCTACTACATCAATAACAACTGTTTTCTTCATGAAAGTATGTTTTTAAATAACAAAGACGCTTGGCAGCCTAGTATTCCAGTAAGCAGGCAATTTACATTATATTTCATTTTTTTACAGGTATCTTGATTCAAAACAAATAGTCCATTTATAACTACTTAGGGACCAATCCTATGAGAAAACGCTTGTGATTGCGATGCAGCCTATTAAGGACGAAGACGGACTACCCTCTGTGTTTACAGTACATCATTGGGATTGGGGCATCGGACTGGGTATTGCCTGTTGTGGCAGAAGCAATATAGAAGATGACTGGCATGCGGATAGTGATTGGGTATTTGTGGTTTCAGAGTAAGGCAACAACCCATTCCAACTCCTTAGCAGCAAATTGGTATTAGTAAAACTGTCAGATCTTTTTTTCTGGATTCATTAAAAGAGAAACTAATTCAGCGGTTGGATGAGGCTGGTGAAAATTTCCATTAATGGATCTAGATAACTATTCTTTCCTTAGCTTGTGATTTAGCCAAGCTCTCAATTAACAACACAGATAAAGTTCCTATATATAAGAGACTATTCTTAGGCTTACACTGAATATCTTTATTCTATATTACAGTTAAATAATCTAAAATTACATTTTCCTCACTACTGATTTAAAGATACTCATTTGCCCTTTCTTGTTAAGAACACAATATATGGTAACGTATCGTTCCGGGCTTATCCGAGGTGTGTTGTTTTGTTGTTCTGCAGGGGAATTCTTTGATTTATTATCAATAAAATAAGAAAAACTAAACTGCAAAGTATCTACATCTTCAGCATAATAACACAAATAAAATTTACTACTCATACCAGGTTTGACTTTTTTGAACTCTACTCCATAATGATACTCTATCATTATACTTTCATAAGGATCATAGCGATGGATTGCTTTAGGAGTATGATACTTAACAACATCAAGAGCAATTGTCGAGTCTCGTCCAGGAATAACAATGTCCCGAGAAGATCCATTGCTCACAGTTAAAAAACAAAATTTGTTTAACTTTTTTATATTTCCTAAAAGCTTTACTCCAGAAGAAGGCTTAGCTAAGGAAATATCATTTTTTTCAGGTACTTCTATGCTGTAACGAATACTATCGAACTTTACCAAAGAGGTATCCTCTTTTACAACTTGAGTTTGTTGAGCAGTATCAGCACTCTTTTCTTTTTGTCTAGAAGAGCAACTCAGAAAAAGACAAAAAAACAGGATGTTTATTGATTTCATTCTAAAACTATACACTATTTAATTATTTTTAACAATCTACATCTTTCCTTGATATTCCCATCCAAATTCAAAAAAATGAAGTGGTACCAACACCTAAAAGTGGGCAGGTAGGTTGTTCCCGCAAGAAAGGCAAACGACTAGTTACCTTGGTACGGGTGAGTATACTATAGTTCAAAATGCTAAAGTGCGTTGAATTTATTGCAAATAACAGGCTGGAAGGCCATTCACATTGTCTCTCTTCAGAAATTTTTTTGCATAGAGCTAACCGCAAAATTGTTGTTGCATGGAATTAACCGCAGAACTGACGCATGAGCGAAAGTCACTGCAAAAAATTTTGATGTGTATCTTCTGACCTCCCTTTCTGTCCTCCTGAAAGGATCTCGTGACAAATAGAGTGGCGCTTGTATTATGAGCGAAAAAAATACTCTCCAAATTCAGTGGCCGCCGGTCTTGTCACGAGTTCCTTTCAGGAGGACAAAGGGGGAGGATTTTTCCAGACGGTTAGGGAGAGGAGATCCTTACAGGAGGGGGAAGTCTCTTTCAGCAAAGCTCCATCGCTTCCACCTTTCAACCTTCTATACAACCTTCCGTCCTCAGAATTTCCGGTTCCGCAGACAAAAAACGGCATTCAGGAACATTCATTTTATTGAGCAACGATAGTAGCAGAAATTTGTAAGGAGAAAAAATCTGTGGCAATATCTGTCATTTAGAAAGGTAAATCATTTCTTTTCATAAAGTAAAAAATCACCTTTGCTATAAGTTGTTTTTTACCAAAGAGCTATTATGGCCTATCGTTTAAATACAAAGCAGAAATGGCAGTTGGCTATCAGCCTGATGGTGATATACTATCCCATTTTTCTGTATATGTACCTTCCCATTTTTGGTGGCGACTGGCAGGGTATCAAGGCCTCTATTCTCTTTCTTGTTGTTGACGCATTTGCTATCCTGTTCTTTTACTTTATCTGGATGGGCGTCACAGAGTGGATATTGCATCAACTGGCCGAGCGCTTTGGAGAAGGATTTCTGCTGGAATTTAAATTTCCGGCCCAACTGGTTACGGTAGTTCTTTCGCTGGTGCTGGCGGTTAGCTTTGTAATGGTTTATCGACGGGTTGTGGGGCTGATGGACTTTGGCCTTCAATACTTTACAGGAAAACATTTATTTCAGCAGCCTCCTTCTTATATGACCCATGCATTGTGGGCTTTTGTGGATCGGTCCAGCATTGGCTATTTTCTGATGCTGATGCTATCCAGCTTTTACCTGATTGCCAACCGACGCGCCAATCAGCGAATGAAAGAGATTTATGGGAAGGCAGAACGCTTTGAGAAAGAGAATATCCAGGCACAGTTTTCTGCTCTGAAAAATCAGGTAAACCCCCATTTTCTCTTCAACAGTCTCAGTATCTTATCCTCTTTGGTGCAGGTAGATGCCGAGCTGTCAGAAAAGTTTATTGACCAGCTATCCAGAGCCTATCGGTATATACTCGAACAAAAAGACAATGAGCAGGTCTCACTCAAGACGGAACTGGAATTTATTCAATCCTATGTTTTTCTGCTCAAGATCCGGTTTGAGGATAAGTTTAATGTGGTGATTCAGGTGCCTGAAACCTACTGGAATCACTATAAAATAGCCCCTTTGACATTGCAGCTATTGATAGAAAATGCAGTAAAACATAATCGTATGTCATCTGAGGAGCCACTGCAGGTGTATATCCGGGCTGAGAATACGAATCTTATTGTAAAAAATAAAATCCAGCTTCGTACACAGTCCGATATCTCAACCGGTGTTGGGTTGCAGAATATTATCAACCGCTACCACCTGCTCACCGACAGACAGGTCTGGGTTGGTGAATCAGATGGAGCTTTCATTGTTAAAATTCCCCTACTTTCATGAAAGTACTTATTATAGAAGATGAAAATCTGACTGCCCGCCGACTGGAATCTTTACTACTTAAGTATGATCCCAGTATTGAAGTTCTTGCCAAAATACCTTCTGTTGCTAAGGCTGTGCAATGGTTCCGGGAAAATCCTTCTCCGGATCTGGTGTTTATGGACATTCATCTCGACGATGATCTGGGCTTCCGTATCTTTGAACAGGTACAGCTACTGGTTCCTATTATCTTTACAACAGCTTATGACGAATACATGATACAGGCATTTAAGGTAAACAGCATTGATTACCTGTTAAAACCTGTAAACTATGAGGAACTCGTGGCAGCCTTAAACAAATATCAGCTGTTGAAAAAACAGGCTCAGGCAGCCACTCCTGATCTGACTACCTTGCTCAACCTATTGGGTAAACCCAAAGAGACAGACTACAAAGATCGTTTTATGGTTACTGTCGGGACAAAGATCCGTAGCATAGAGACTTCCGAAATTGCCTATTTCTTTCTGGAAGAAAAAGTTGCCTTTCTGGTTACTCAGGATGGTTTACATTTACCCGTAGACTATAGTCTGGATAAGCTAACACAGATACTCAATCCCCGGCAGTTTTTCCGTATCAGCCGTCAATACCTTGTGTCTCTGTCTGCAATTGAAACTATTCATACCTATTCAAGCAGCAAATTAAAGCTGGATCTGAAACCCAAGGCCCGCCACGAGGTATTCGTCAGCGGAGACCGGATAACTGATTTTAAGGAATGGCTGGGTAAATAAGCCTGAGAGGTTGTTTACATTCTTTTTAAAGAGAAGAAAAGGACAGATTTTAGAGCGAAGCGACCCGTCGTTGGTGTTATCACCAACGACCACTTTCCCATCATGCAGGTTGGTGATAACACCAACCTGGGGAAGGTTAACACCAACAACGGGAAGAGACTTTATAGAATAATTTCAGACAACCTCCTATAATCGACAGACATTCAAGAGGGAAAATCAGGGACTCATCCTACTAAAACAGGCACTCCGCAAGGTTGATTTTACCAGCAGAAAGAGGAGAAGTAATTTCGGCATATCTAATCTCCTAAGACTATGCGAAAATTACTTCTCCTCTTCACTTTTACTCTCTGCCTGACAACTGCTTTTGCTCAGACAGCTTCTGCCCCAAAAGGGAACGGAAAGATCACAGGGGTGATTCTTGACTCTACCAATCGTCAGGCCGTTTCGTTTGCCAGTGTATCTCTTCTCAATCCGGCTACAAACAAACCTGTCGACGGAGTTGTCAGTGATGACAAAGGAAAGTTTACCCTTTCTAAAATAGCCGACGGCAAGTATACTCTCTCCATATTTTTCGTTGGTTACCAGACCAAGGTTGTTCCAGGTATCACCATCAGTGATAAAAACGACAATATAGATCTGGGTACGATTCTGGTAAGCCCCAGTGTACAGTTGCTGAAGGAAGTGACCGTAGAGGCACAACGTAATATCATTGAGGAGAAAGTAGACCGCACGGTGTATAATGCTGAAAACGACGCTACCAATAAAGGAGGAGATGCCACCGATGTACTACGCAAAGTACCCATGCTTTCTGTAGACCTGGATGGAAACGTTTCATTGCGTGGTAGTCAGAATATCAAAGTATTAATCAACAACCGTCCTTCGACCATTACTGCCGGAAGTGTAGCCGATGCCTTGAAGCAAATTCCTTCGGATCTGATCAAATCAGTAGAAGTGATTACCTCTCCATCTGCCAAATACGATGCTGAAGGTTCAGGTGGTATTATCAATATTATTACCAAGAAAAATACACTTAGTGGTTTCTCCCTGAATACAGACGCCAGTGCAGGTACCAGAGGTAGCAACCTCGGTCTGCGGGGTAGCTACCGCAAAGGGAAAATGGGCTTCTCTCTGGGTGGATTTGGCCGTTATGGATACAATGTAAACGGAAACTTTAACAGTACGCAGCAAACCTACGTAAATGGAGAGCCAAACTATCTGACAAAACAAAGTGCCTATACCCGTAATAACTTCCTGTTTGGACATTATAATCTGGGCTGGGACTATGATATCAACGACAACAACTTCCTGAGTGCCTCTGTCCAGTATGGAGCCCGCAACCGGGATACCTACCAGGATGGATTGTCAAGCCAGACTTTCGCAGCAGATACATTAAACAAGAGCCTGTTACAGGATGTACATACTAAAGACTTATCTGGTACAGTGGATGTAAACCTGAACTATACCCATAACTTTAAAAAGCCTCAGCAGGAGTTCAGTATCTTAACTCAATATAGCCGTAATAACCAAACCAACGATTTTGTCAATTCGCTTCTATCAGAAAGTGATGAGTCTGTTGAAAGCAGACGCAAAAACCTGAACAAAAGCTATAATCAGGAAATTACCATTCAGATGGATTATCAGAATCCTATTGGCAAGAGTCAGATGCTGGAAGTAGGTGCCAAAGAGATCATCCGTAAAGTAACCAGTGACTATCAAACCCTGACGGCTACAGGAGCAACTGGTGCTTATGTGCTCAGTACTGATACTGCATTGACCAACGTGTTTAGTTACAACCAGAAAATTACTTCAGGCTATCTTTCCTATACCTATAATCTGCCTAAAAACTATAGCTTAAAGGCTGGTGCAAGATATGAGTATACGACCATTGATGCTGCCATGCAAAAAGAGACAGAGGCTATCTCTATTCCCTCGTATGGTGTGCTGGTGCCTAGCCTTAATTTGTCCAAAAAACTGAAAAATGGAAATATGGTCAAAGCGGCCTATAACCGCCGTATCCAACGACCTTCTCTACAATTTTTAAATCCTAACAGACAGTCATCCAATCAGTTAAATATAACTGTAGGAAATCCTGACCTGAAGCCAGAGTATACAAACAACTTTGAATTGTCTTATAGTACAAACATTAAAAGTACTTCGCTGAATTTTTCTACATTTATGCGAAATACTAATAATGTAATTGGCCCGTTAAGAAGTGCAAAGGGTGATACCATTATAACGACATACCAGAACGTAGGAACAGAAAATGCATATGGATTTAGTGTGTTTGTCAATATTAATCTGTCAAACAGATTATCACTCAATGGTGGAACAGATGCATACTATAGTTCACTAAATAATGGAACCTATAGTAATCAGGGTTGGGTATACAACATTCGTGGATTTGGAAACTATACGCTAGGCAAAGGTTGGGGAATACAAGCTTTTGGATTCTACAGAGGACGTCAGGTGCAGTTACAAGGATTTCAAAGTGGGTTTGGTATCTATAGTCTGAGCATAAAGAAAGATTTTGCCAACAAAAGAGGCAGTATTGGATTTGGAGCTGAAAACTTTCTTACGCCTGCCAATAGAATGCGTGTTAACCTGACTTCGGCAGATTTAGTGCAATCCAGTGTAACAGAAATGCACAATATGAGTTTTAAAGTAAATATCAGCTATCGGTTCGGAAAGATAAGTGCCAATGAGGGTCCCCGCAGAAGTCGCAAGTCCATTACCAATGACGACCTGAAAGAAGGTGGAGATAACACTGGTGCACAGCAGCAAGGTGGTGGAGCCCCTCAGGGACAAGGCGGAGGTACGCCTCAAGGACCGGGAGCAGGACCAGGAGGAGCAGGTAAACCATCCAATCAGTTGAAAGTGCCAGCTTTGCCTCAGCAAAAAACAGATTCAACCATGCAGAAAAAACCGCTGCCTGTATTGGAGCAAAAACAATAACACAGCTAAGTGGTTTATATATAGTGTAGTAGGCTCAAAAGATATTCATACAGATTGTCATAATGAAGTTGTTTAGGATAATTTTTAAATACGCTCAACGAACAGATTTTGTAGCGAGCCTCAATTTCACACCCCCTGTTGGTGTTATCACCAACCTGCATGAGGGGAAACAACTCGTTGGTGATAACACCAACGATGGGAGAAGGCGCAGTACAGGTATTTTTAGTTCTTATAAAACTTGTATTAAATCTGTCTTTAAAGCCTTATAAGATTATCCTAAACAACTTCAATGTATATAACCCGCTTCAAAATAAACTAAACTCCAGGCACTGAAAATAGTCTATGCAGTAATGATGTCGTTACAAACAAGCTATTTCAAGCCTTTACTAATTATTAAATATTATACCAACTACAGAATTATGATGGTGCCCTGGCTTCATACCCCCTATCTGGACATCCGGCATGTATCGAAAATACTTTATGGAAGTTCGAGCAGACTTTATGTGTATCGTTTACGACAGAAAATGAACGGTATCATACCATTTGAATCATGGGAACTCGATCAATTAGAGACTATTAAAGTAGAACTGCTGCAACATATCCATGAAGGAAGTCCTTCCAGTGTTATCTGAAACTTAACTAACCAAACAGTCTTTCATCCAGACCTCTCTGAACCTAGTGCCTAGAAAAAGAGAGGTCTTTTTTATTTTTCGCAAAACATATAACTTTTCCTGTACAAAATATTTACTTTTATATAGTTCAACACCAGCCTCTAAGCAATACTTCAACATACTATTATAAGTCCTGACTTGCAGACTTATACTCCGATAGAAACTTATTACTTTTTAACCCCTTACAGTATGATCACATCCAATTACTCACGAAAACGCATTTTTCCTGTTATGGGCATTCTGGCAGTAGTGGCTAGTCTGCTCTCTTTTTCGTCAATAAAACCAACATCTCCTCCTGCAGATGAAAAACCTGACGAAAGTCGATTTACACCTGTCGTAGTAACAGAAGATCTTGACGAACCTATGGTGTTTGAAGTACTGAAGGACGGTACTGCCTTTATCATTGAACGCAAAGGAGGATTTAAGAAATACGATCCGGTAACCAACACGACCAGTGTCATCGCCACCATTCCTGTTAACACCAAATACACCAGTGCGGAAGGTCAGGTGCGTGAAGCAGAAGAAGGATTGATGGGCTTGTCGCTGGACCCCAATTTTGAACAAAATCACTGGCTATACCTGTACTATGCTCATCCAACTGAAAAGAAGCACGTACTCAGTCGCTGGGAGTTTAAAGATGATGCTATAAAATCCGAAAAAGTGATGCTGGAAGTACCTACCCAACGGGAAGTATGCTGTCACACAGGAGGTGGCATGACGTGGGACAAGGCTGGAAACTTATACCTGACAGTAGGAAACAACACAGGTAACGGACAGTTTGGACAAACAGACGAACGACCTGGCAGAAGTAGCTGGGACGATCAGCGGGGTTCTTCCAATACCAATGACCTTCGTGGAAAGATCTTACGCATACATCCGGAACCCAATGGCAGTTATACCATCCCTGCAGGAAATTTGTTTCCCAAAGGCACTCCCAAAACCCGTCCCGAAATCTATACTATGGGACATCGCAATCCGTGGAGAATCTTTGTAGACAGCAAAACTGGCTATATCTATTGGGGAGAAGTAGGCCCTGATGCTACAGATGATACACCAGACGGTCCTCGTGGATATGACGAACTAAATCAGGCCAAGAAACCGGGTTTCTATGGCTGGCCTTATTTTATTGCAGATAATGTGGGCTATCCGTTTTATGATTATGTAGCCAAGAAAGGTGGAGATAAAAAAGACCCAACCAAACCACTAAACAACTCTGTAAACAACACAGGCCTTACGGAATTACCTCCCGCCCAACCGGCCTTTATTTATTATCCCTATGGCGTGTCCGAAAAGTTTCCATTGGTAGGTTCTGGCTCCCGTAGTGCAACGGGTGGTCCGATTTATCATCGTTCAGACTTTAAAAATGCAAAACGTCCCTGGCCAGCCTATTACGAAGGCAAATGGATAGCTACCGACTTCTCCCGTGGCTGGATTATGGCAATCACCATGGATGAGAATAGCAATTATAAATCCATGGAGAGAATATTGCCAAACTATCGTCCGGTAGAACCTATTGACATGAAGTTTGGTCCCAATGGAGACCTTTACGTACTGGAATATGGCAGTAACTGGTTCCGTAAAAGTGACAACTCTGCTCTGGTTCGTATTGAATACAATGGAGGTAATCGTAAGCCATTGGTACATGCCTCGTCCAGCAAGACAGGAGGAACAGTACCTTTTCAGGCAACCTTATCCTCACAAGGTACCAAAGACTTTGATGGGGATGCACTAAAATACCAATGGAAAGTAACTACTGCCGGAGGGGCACCCAAACTATTCACCACTGCCAATCCCGCTGTCACTTTTGACAAAGCAGGGGTATACACAGCTACGCTTACCGTAACAGATGCCAAAGGAGCAAGCAATAGCCAGTCTATCAAGATTATTGCTGGCAATGAACCTCCGGCAGTAACGGTAGATCTGGCTGGTAATAAAACATTCTACTTTACAGATCAGCCCCTGGCATATGATGTGACAGTCAGTGATAAGGAAGACGGCAGTCTGGCTAATGGAAAAATTACACCCGCTCAGGTAGCAATGAGTATAGACTATCTGTCTGAAGGATTTGACTATGCTGAAATCATTCAGGGCCAACGCAGCGTAGACGCTTCCACTCAGTTTGCCGTAGCCAAGGTGCTGATGTCCAAAAGCGACTGCAATGTTTGCCACCAGTTAAAAACCAAGTCGGTAGGACCCATGTTTACTGAGATTGCCACCAAATATCAGGGTGATGCGAAGGCTCCCAACTATCTGATTAACAAAATTCGGAATGGTGGTTCCGGCGTATGGGGAGAAGTCAATATGCCTGCCCATCCAGCTATGTCTGTCAATGATGCCAGTACCATTGTAAACTATATTCTGAACAGCACTACCAAAACACTGAGTACACTACCGGTAAAAGGAACGTATACCGTAAAACTTCCGGAAGGCGACAAAGGCAAAGGGTCTGTACTGATTCGGGCTGCCTATACTGACCGGGGTGTAAAAACCATTCCTGCCCAAACGGCAGAGAATAGCATTGTATTACGCAGTGCGGATGTAAGTGCGTCCAGTGCAGAAGTGATCAAAGGAGCTGAGATAAAGGCGAGAGGCATGGGAAGTGGCAGCAATGTAATACCTTTTGCCAATAGCTATATAGGTTTCAAAAAACTGGATTTAAGTGGCATTCAGGAGTTGGAACTGGCAGCTGCTGCACAGAAAAGAGATGGTAGTGTAGGTGGTACCATCGAGGTAAGACTGGATTCTCCCACAGGTGATCTGATTGGTGAGGTAAAAGTAGAAAGAGCACCTGAACAGGATATTGCCAAGGTAATGGCACAACTGGAATCCCAGAAGGCCGACAGTACCAAAGCAAAACCCGATGGAACCGCTCCCAAACCTGCTCCTGCTAATCCCAATCCTTTTTATCGTCCTCCTGTAAAGGCATCGATCAAGATGGTGAATGGCATACATGATGTGTACTTTGTATTCAAAAATGAGGCAGCCCGTCCTATCGAGCCTCTGATGACACTCACCAGTATAAAGTTTCTCAATGAGAAGAATGAGAAAAACTAGGTTCCTGAGTGAGTAAATAGTATACCTGAGTCATCTCGAATGTTGAATATGAGTAAAACCCAAGCCTATGTTTTTGAAAAATGTGGGCTTGGGTTAATTTTTTAGACAGCACTCTTTCTACGTTAGTTTCTAGTCCAGAACATCACTCTTCTTATCGCCTCTTACTTTTTTGTCACGCCACGGCGTGATAAGCAAAGAAGGGCCCTTACCTCCGAACCTCCAGCCTGCAAGCCAAGGGTTCTCCCTTATAATGTCCCATACCTTTTCAATTTTGAAGGCTTTAGGGGATAGTCTCTTTTTTGTGCCATTACACCCTTTTTTTGTCCTTCTGAAAGAATCTTGTGGCAAGGTTAGCGGCCTTTCCTTTTGGAGACTATTTGTCTCTCAGGAACCAAGCAGGGCTCTATTTGTCACAAGATTCTTTCAGAAGGACAGGAAAAAGGTGAGATGCTTTCAGAAATGTAGGGAGAGAATTTACTTTGACAGCATAAACTGGACGTTCGAACCAGTAGTTTTAACCTTAAAATAAGTTATTTCATATACTATGAGACCCTTAGACTCTCAGTGATCCACGGAAGCCTCTGGCTGCATAATATGACTCTGCTCCATTGTGGTATACGAACACTTTACCATAACGATAATCGCAGTAGAGGGCTCCACCAAGTTCACGAATATCATCAGGTGTTTTTACCCAACTGGATGTTTTTGCATCAAACTTTCCAAGCCTGTGTAACTCCCGGTACTCTTCTTCAGTTAACATTTCGATACCCATCGATTCGGCTACATCCATAGCGCTATCTGCTGGTTTGTGCTCTTTTCTGGATTCTAATGCTGCCCGGTCATAGCAGATGCTTCTGCGGCCTTTTGGCGTTTCAGGCGAACAATCATAAAAAATGTACTCACCTGTGTTCTTGTAATATCCTACCACATCCGGTTCTCCACCCGTTAGTTCCATTTTGTCAAGTGACCACAGTTTATCCGGATTGGCCTCCAGCTTTTCCTGCACCTTAACCCATTCAAGACCTTTATGGCGGTCCATGTTTTTCTCGAAACGGGTTTTCAGTGTTTTGAGAAGTTGTTCAGCTTCTTCTGCTAACAATTCTTTTTGAGGGCTTTTTACGTTGTTCATATCTTATCTGTTCAATAGGTGTGTTGAGTGTCTAACTAACTTGCTTTCCTAAAATGAATCTTTGACAGGTTCTACACTTGTCAATTCACTCAAAAATCAAAGGCATATCTATTTGGTAAAAGATCCTTTTAAAGGTGAGGAGGGTGCATTTCTTCTAATGAATAGAAATGTTTTTCAATCATTTTACCGTTATTGGCTAATGGCAATGACTTTTCTGTTGGCAGGTCTGAAGTACCACGATACCACAGTCAGTACCAGCAGAAGGAGTGAAGGAAGTATTTCGTTCACAGGATTACCTGATGCGATATGTGAAAATACGGCTCCCGACATAGCGAAGAAAAAACCTGCATAGGCCCATTCCTTTATCACAGGAAAAGCGGGAACAAACAAGGCAATGACTCCCAGAATTTTCCAAATGCCCAGTAATGTCAGAAAATAGACCGGATAACCCAGACCTGTGATAACATCTACATCTTTCTGCACTTTCAATAACTGCACTATACCGGTTGATAACATTCCCAATGCCAGCCAGATAGTAGCAATCCAATAGATAATTTTATCTCTCTTTGTCATGAATGTACTGTTTTTAATTTGCTTACAATGTCCTGTAATCGGTTATGTGCCATATTGATTCCTTGTGCAAAAGGCATCCGCAGCATCTGATTTCTCAGTTCGACGGATTTATATACTACATGCATAGTCAGTTTGCTGGTGTTGCTGGTGAGCTTTTCAAACTCCAGAAACTCCAGCTGTACGGGAAATGGTGTATTTTCCATTTCAAATGTCCGGGTGATCTTCTCATTAGGTACAAATTCATGAATTACTCCATTTGTCTTTAGTACCACGTTTCCCTGAGGATCAGACGTTTCAAACTGCCAGCTACCATGCTTTTTGCTCTCTAGCTTCAGCACCTTTGTTCCCATCCACTGTTCCACAATTTCGGGCTCTACATAGGCTTTAAAGAGGAGTTCTACTGGAAGTTCAAACTCCCGTGTAATGACCAGTTCCTGTTTGCCTTCTTCGGCATTAACCTTTGTTTTTCGCTCCATAGTTGTTTAGTCTTTGGGTTTATAGTTTTTCATTATGTCTTCCAGTTTGTTAAACCGGTCATCCCACATGTTGCGGAAGGGTTCGATAAAGTCAGCGATCTCTTTCATCTTTTGCGGGTTTAAGTGATAGTACATCTCTCTGCCGTTTTGCTGCTGTTTCAGCAACTCGCACTCTGTAAGTATTTGCAGGTGCTTGGAAACCGTAGGTCGCGCTGTATCAAAGTTTGAGGCTATTGCCCCCGCTGTCATGGCTTGCGTTGCAACCAACAGAAGAATGGCTCTTCGTGTCGGATCTGCTATGGCCTGGAATACATCTCGTCTTAAATTCATTGTGTAGCTATTTGACTACAAATGTATGTGTAGTCATTTGACTACGCAAGTGTTTTTTGATTTTTTTAGTATTAGAGAAAAGCACCTTATGAAATGAGAGAATAAGGGGGCCTTTTATACTAGTTTTCTATTCATTTTCGAACAACACCCTGTCCACTTTCGCACGAATTATGAGTATCAATGCCGCAATAAAGCTTACAGACATGGATTTTAGTATTGGTACAAGTATTGAGGTCAGATTTGGTATAATGAGAGTGTCCTGTTATTCTGAAATACATACTTAAACTTCCTTCCCATGTTAAAAAGCTATTTCAAAAGTACACTACGCACTATTACTAAAAGCAAATTGCATTCATTGATCAATATCACAGGCTTATCTGTAGGAATGGCTGTAGCCCTGTTGATCACTTTATGGATCTGGGATGAACTATCCTTTGATACCTATCACGAAAAGTATGATCGTATTGCACAGGTGATAGAAAATAGCACTCATAACAATGAAGTCCACACCTCAAAGGTAATTCCATGGCCACTGGAGGCAGCATTGCGTAAAGACTACCCGAACGACTTTAAATATATTGTTATGTCTTCGTTCACAGATCAGCATGTTTTATCTGCATCTGGTAAAAATGTGTTATTCAGTGGCAATTTCATAGGGGAAGATGCCCCTGAGATGTTATCGCTGAAGATGGAGAAGGGACAAAGAAATGCGTTGCAGGATGCTTCTTCAATACTTATTTCTTCATCAGTTGCCAAAGCATTATTTGGAGATACCGAGCCTGTTAACCAACTGATACAGATGGATAATAAAGCCATTTTCAAAGTGGCTGGGGTATATAAAGACCTGCCAGTAAATACAACTTTTCACAAAGTGGCATTTATGGCGCCCTGGAAATTTTTTGCAGGCAATAAAGATTGGATTGGAAGAGATCCCAACGACTGGAATGACAACTCACTCTTTCTGTATGTACAGCTTTCTGATAACGCAGATAGGCAGAAAGTATCCGAAAAGATCAAAAACACAAAACAACAGAATGGCCCGCCAGATGCAAAGCAGCAGTCAGCTTTGTTTCTTCATCCAATGGACCAATGGCATTTATATTCCAAGTTTGAAAATGGTGTTAACGTTGGGGGAGGTATAGAATATGTGTGGTTATTTGGTATTATAGGCGTATTTGTGTTGCTACTGGCTTGCATCAACTTTATGAACCTAAGCACTGCTCGTAGCGAAAAAAGAGCCAAAGAAGTAGGAGTTCGCAAAGCCATTGGTTCGTTACGTTCACAATTGGTAACGCTGTTTTTCTTTGAATCTGTTTGTATGGCTTTTACCGCATTGGTATTTGCTTTGTTCGTCGTCTTTATCAGTCTTCCTGCTTTCAATGTGCTGGCATCAAAGAAGATTATTATTCCCTGGGACAATCCAGTACTATGGGTATGGGTTATTGGCTTTACCTTGGTAACAGGAGGTCTTTCAGGGATTTATCCCGCATTGTATTTATCCTCTTTTAAACCTGTCAAAGCCTTAAAAGGGACATTTAAGGCGGGTAAGCTGGCAACTACTCCCCGAAAAGTACTGGTGACAGTACAGTTTGCTATATCTGTGTTATTGATTATATGTACAATTGTTGTTTTTAAACAGATACAATTTGCAAAAGACAGATCTGTTGGGTATTCCCGCAATGGCTTGATCAATATAGAAGCTTCAACCGGAGATTTGCATTCTCACTTTGAAGCTCTTAAGGATGAATTGTTGCAGAATGGTGCAATTGTCTCCATGGCAGAATCTTCAAGTCCTACCTATGGCATCAACAATAACCGGGATGATGTAGAGTGGAAAGAAAAAGATCCTTCTCAGAAATATACATTTGGCAGCATACGCACTACTGCCGAGTACGGTAAAACCATAGGCTGGAAAGTGGTACAGGGACGTGACTTTAACCTGCAAATGCCTACTGATTCAGATGCGGTCATCATCAATGAAGCTGCCTTAAAATACATGAACCTTGAAGATCCGATTGGGCATATTCTGCAATTCAGAAAACGATCTAATACTATAATCGGAGTAGTAAAAGATATGGTAATGAGTTCTCCTTATGAACCTGCCAAACCAACGCTGTATTATCTGGGAGGACACGGCTTTGACAATGTTATTATACGAATCAACCCTGCTACAAGTGCACATGAGTCAATGGCAAAGATTGAAAAAGTATGCAAAGCCTATTCACCTGCTGTTCCTTTTAGTTTTAGCTTTGTTGATCAGGAGTATCAGAAAAAGTTTAGTACTGAAGAACGGATAGGCAATCTGGCAACTGTCTTTGCTATACTGGCCATTTTTATTTCCTGTATTGGTTTGTTCGGCATGACCTCATTTATGGCTGAACAAAGAGTAAAAGAGATCGGTGTTCGGAAAGTACTGGGTGCTTCTGTGTTGGATGTATGGGCATTGTTGAGCAAAGAGTTTGTAGTGCTTGTATGTCTCTCATTCCTTATTGCCATGCCCGGTGCTTATTATTTTATGGATACCTGGTTGCAGCATTATACTTACAAAACGGAATTAGCCTGGTGGATCTTTGCAGCTACAGGAATCGGAACTCTACTGATTTCATTAATCACGGTGAGTTTTCAGAGCATCAAGGCTGCGCTAGCTAATCCTGTAAAGAGCCTCCGAACCGAATAGTTCGTAATTGTAGCTGAAATATAGGCTATTCTGAACTTTGAGGAAAAGAAGTTACAAAGAGAGTAATGATGCCTTCAATCGTGGATGGTAGTATAGGTGTGTAGGCAATCTTTTCTCCGCGAGGTTGGCCTTTGGCCTGCGGGGGGAAGGATTGGAGAAAAGTGTCCTTTTTTGCAGCTGGCACACATCCTGGCCCAACAAATTCTCATTTGTTGTCCTTTTTTGGACAAGCAAAAAATGAAGAAGCCACAAGAAGAGTGATGAAAAAGAATCTGAAAAAATAAAGGAAGAGAGATCTTTCAAAAATAAATCAGTGCCTATTCTTGTTAGAAGGATAAGCACTGATTTTGTAAAACAAACTTACATTGAGATGAGGCATGTCTAATTCTTTACCTATATATCTGCTTAATCCCGATAATTCAAAGCAGGCTTGCGATTTCCTACCAGTGGAGTATATTGGAAATTACTTCCTCTGGCTTTTGCAAATTCGTCTTTTGCCTTTTGTAACAGAGCAGGCGTTGTGAACAGATCAATAGCCGTAAGAGCCATTGTTTTGGCTGCTACGATCATCCCCTTAGCTCCAATATCTGTACCACCACAAGCCACCGCCTGCCAGCTGTGCGCAGGAGTGCCCGGCACCCACGTAGCTGTTGATATTCCAATAGTAGGTACGGTCCAGCTCACATCAGCTACATCTGTAGAGCCACCCATGCCTTCTTTATCTTCTGTAAGAGGTTCAACTTTAGCTGCCTGGTCTACAGGAGGAACAGTATAGGTAAATGAGGTTTGCAGCTTTTTGGCAAATTCAACCTCTTTTGCTGTGTAGGCAACACCACCCACAGTGTTCAGATTTTTATACATTACATCAGCCAGCACATTGTTATTCAGCATTTCATATACACCGCCGGTAATTTCGTATTCTACTTTGGTCTCTGTTCCCATGGCGGCTCCATTGGCAGCTTTTACAACCCGTTCAAAAACCTCACGTACTACCTCTCTGTTTGGATGGCGTACATAATAATATACCTCTGCAAAGTCAGGTACTACATTAGGGGCTTTGCCTCCACTGGTAATAACATAGTGGATACGAGTAGCAGACGGAATATGTTCACGCATCATGTTGACCATATTATCCATTGCTTCTACTCCATCCAATGCCGAACGACCTCTTTCCGGAGAAGCCGCTGCATGGGCCGAAAGGCCTGTGAATCTGAATTTGGCAGAGATGTTTGAGAGAGACGAACCCATAGAAACTGCATTGGCAGCTCCCGGATGCCAGTGAATCACCGCATCCACATCAGTAAAGAGACCTGCGCGCACCATATATACTTTACCAGACCCACCTTCTTCGGCAGGTGTACCAAAGACTTTAATCGTCCCTGTAAATTTCTTTTGTTCAATGAGTTGTTTTAACTCAATGCCTGTTGCTACAGAGGCTGTTCCAAACAAATGGTGTCCACATCCGTGACCGGCATTTTTACCTGCAATAGGTTTCTTCTCAGGCACAGAATCCTGAGCCAGTCCGGGTAATGCATCAAATTCAGCCAGAATGCCAATAACAGGTTTGCCACTTCCATAGGTAGCCACAAAGGCTGTAGGGATTTCAGCTACCCCTGCTTCTACTTTAAACCCATTATCTGCAAGGGTCTTCTGTAATAATGCAGAGCTTTCTTTTTCTTTATAGCCTACTTCTGCATACCCCCATATCTGTAAGGCTATTTTCTTATACGCATCATGCTTTGCCTGTATATCCTGAATAGCCTGGCTTTTTAGTTTGCTGTTAGTCCCCGAAGACTTCTGTGCCTGAGTCAGCTGACAGGTGGCCAGCCATACACAAAAAGGAAAAATGAGAGAGTGAAAACGCATGGGAGTTGTATGGTTTGAAAAACGTAATAGATTTCACCACACAAGATATAAAATGAACAATGCCTCAGCAAATACTATTCTGACAGAAAGACAAGATGCCGATTTTAATAGAATAGTACCTGGTCTTTATATGATGTATATTTTGATAAAAAAGCATTTTAGGTAAACTTAGTTACCTATGCCATATATTATAAGCTTTACCGTTATATCATATACTTTACGGGTAGAATTTCCAGATGAAATCTCTTAGGAAGAATTACGTACTTCCAGTGTAGTAGCTAGCTTTACCTTCTGGAATGGAAGGTTCTTCTTTTTCTCTTCAATCAGATCAAACAGAAGTTCGGCGGCTGTCTGACCGATTTCAAAGGCAGGCTGTACTACCGTTGTCAATGGAGGATCTATCAAATGAGCAATTTTTACATTGGTAAAACCAACAAAGGAAAGCTCTTCCGGTATTTTTACCTTCTTGTCTTTTAAAATAGTCAGGCAACTGAGAGCCAGACGGTCACTGGTAGTAAAGAATGCATCCGGGGCAGGGCTTAACGCGAGCAAACGATCCACATTTTCCAGCAGTTCCTCATTTGCGAAACCACAGTGACGGATCAAGGAATCTTCCAGTGGGATATTATATTTTTTAAGGGCAGCTTTATAACCGGCCATTCGTTCCTGGGTAATTGAAAGCCATTCCAGACTAGTCAGTAAAGCAATTCGTTTTCTTCCAGATAGAATCAGGTGTTCGGTTGCTTGAAAGGCTCCATCAAAATTATCGGCAATCACTGTATGTGTATCAATCTGTTCAGAGAAACGATCAAAGAATACAATAGGCATTCCATTGTTATGAGGCTCCTGCAAATGAGACATGTCAGTTGTATACCCTGAAAGCGATATCAGGATGCCATCTACCTTACGGGCGACCATGTGTTGCACATTAACGACTTCCCGCTCATACGATTCCTGACTCTGAAAAATCATCACATGATATCCTCTGTTATAGGCAATTGCCTCAATACCATTAATGGCTTGTGAGAAGAAATTGTTGGCAATTTCAGGTACAATCACACCAATCGCCCGGCTACGGTTTTCCTTTAAACTAAGTGCAATAGGATTTGGTTTGTAGTTCAGTTTCTCTGCATATTCCAATACCAGCCGCTTGGTTTCGGTATTAATTTCATGACTCCCTCTCAGTGCTCTGGACACTGTAGAGGTTGAAAGATTTAAGGCTTTGGCAATATCTTTTATGGTAACTGTCTGCACCTGAATAAATAATTTAAAGGCTATAGGGTGTTAATAGGGCGTCCTGGCTTCTATCTCTGTTGGCAGGTATTCCCAAAGGGATAAAATTACTGTTAAAGGTAGGGTAAACTTTAATAAGTACAAATCTTTATTTATATCTGATAACTGTTCCGACGGGTTTAAGTCTATCCCATCAACCCTATTAGCGCATATCTTACTGAAATTTATTCTGCCGTCGGAAATTTGCAATCGTTATCGGGAACGATTGCGTAAAAAAATAAAATTAATTGTTTGTTTATTTATATCCCCTCTTTTACCATTGATAGACCGAAAGTTTTTTCGTCATCACTACCAGTGATCTGCGCTATCAAAAAAATTCAACTTACATATTTATTTCACAGAGTAACCATTTATGTCTAACAACTCTCTTTTTGATCTTACAGGTAAAATTGCACTGGTAACCGGATGTGACAAGGGAATTGGAAAAGGAATTGCAATTGCGTTAGCAGAGTCAGGAGCTGATATTATTGGAGTATCCCGTTCCATACCGCTGACAGATAGTTCCATTGAGCAGGAAGTGCGTACTCTCGGAAGAAATTTTAAGGCCTATCAGGCTGATTTCTCTGTTCGGGGTTCCGTTTATCAGTTTATCAATCAGGTAAAGGCAGACTTTCCCCAAATAGATATTTTGTTTAATAATGCAGGTACCATTATGCGTCAGCCAGCGGCAGAGCACTCCGATGAATATTGGGACAGAGTACTGGACATCAATCTGGATGCTCAGTTTATCCTGGCTCGAGAACTAGGCAAGGATATGGTAGCCCGTGGAAGTGGGAAGATTGTCTTTACGGCCTCTCTGCTTAGTTTTCAGGGAGGAATCAATGTACCTGGATATGCAGCAAGCAAAGGGGCTATTGCCAGTCTGACGAAAGCCTTGTCAAATGAATGGGCCAGTAAGGGTGTAAATGTAAATGCGATAGCGCCTGGGTATATTGCTACCGATAATACAGAAGCTTTACGCAATGACCCTGTACGCAGCAAATCCATTCTGGATCGCATTCCGGCTGCTCGCTGGGGAGAGATTGAGGACTTTAAAGGACCAGCGGTTTTTATGGCATCCAAAGCTTCAGATTATGTACATGGCACTATCCTTACAGTAGATGGTGGCTGGATGGGAAGATAACAGAGACCAATACTCATTTTTAACAAATCGTACAATCTTACCTTACAAAGGCTTTCCTGAACTCGTATGGAAATAAGACATCAAAATAGTCCCAAAGAAGTAGCTACATTCAATACCCAACAGTTGCGTGACACCTTTCTGATTGAAAAGCTGTTTCAAGCAGATCAGATCAGTTTTGTATATTCTCATTATGACAGAGTAATTGTAGGTGGATCAGCTCCTGTAAACCAAACCCTCTCATTACCCAATCCGGAGGGCTTAAAAGCCAACTTCTTTCTGGAAAGAAGAGAGATAGGCATTATCAATGTAGGAGGCAAAGGGCAAATTATTGTAGACGGGACTTCATATGATGTCAACAAAATGGATTGTGTATATGCAGGCAAAGGCGTCAAATCTGTAGAATTCAAAAGTGCAGAGGTTGGAGATCCTGCAAAGTTTTTCTGGTTGTCTTCTCCGGCACATCAAACCTATCCGACAAAATTATTAACTAAAGAACAAGCTAACCCCACCAACATGGGGGCGGCAGAAACAGCGAATCAACGCACTATTTACAAATACATTCACCTGGATGGCATTCAAAGCTGTCAGTTGGTGATGGGGCTTACGGTACTTCATTCGGGTAGTGTATGGAATACCATGCCGCCACATACACACGACCGTCGTATGGAAGTATACTGTTACTTTGATGTACCCGAAAATCAGCGTGTTTTACACCTGATGGGAGATCCCGCTGAAACACGTCATATCTGGACTGCCAACCATCAGGCACTGATATCACCACCCTGGTCTATTCACTCCGGCTGTGGTACGGCAAGCTACTCATTTATCTGGGGTATGGCAGGAGAAAATCAGGTATTTACAGACATGGATGCAGTACAGGTTTCTGACCTGAGATAAAAATTGTAAGACATAGAATAATCAGAGTGATTCTATAAAGAAACTTTTAACAAGTCCTATATAAATAGGGGTATCAAGTTCACGCAATCAGGGCAGGCATATTGCCTGTTCCTGATTTTCAACTGTCGTTATCTTCTTATGAAAAAATATCTGATTTATACATCAGCCCTCCTGCTGCTTACAGCCTTCTCATTTCTGGACTCCAAACCGAGAATATTTCTGATTGGAGACTCTACCATGGCCAATAAAGCTCCTTCAGATGCTCCTGAAACAGGTTGGGGAATGGTATTTTCTGAGTTCTTTACAACTGATGTAGAAATACAGAATCATGCAGTAAATGGACGCAGTACCAAAAGCTTCCGGACGTTAGGGCACTGGGACAAAGTACACAATCAGTTACAGAAGGGAGACTGGGTATTGATTCAGTTTGGGCACAATGACCAGAAAGTAAGTGATACCTCCCGCTATGCTGCACCTCAGACTGACTACAAGCAAAACCTTATTCGGTATATCAAAGAAACACGAGCAAAAGGAGCTTCACCTATACTACTTACTCCCGTTATGCGCCGTAAGTTTGACGAGAACGGAAACTTTGTAGATCAGCATGGTGACTATCCGGCAGTGGTAAAAGCGGTTGCAAAAGAACTGAATGTCCCCTTAATTGATCTGCATGAAGCCAGCCGTAAGGTAATAGTAAATCATGGAGTAGAGGGGTCAAAGCAGTTGTTTATGCATCTGGAAGGAAAAGTTTATCCAAAATTTCCGGAGAAGAAGATTGATGACACCCATTTTTCAAAATATGGCGCTTCTGTAATGGCTTCTCTGGTCGCAGATGCGATTAAGACACAAAATATTCCACTGGCTTCTTACCTGGAAAAGTTCTCACCTGAAAAATATACGTATGAGTTGCCAGCAGTACAGGAACCTGCATTTCGGAAAGATACTTTCTCTATTGTCACCTATGGAGCCAAAGCAGATGGTATTACACTGAATACAAAGGCTATTGCGGACGCGATAGACGCCTGCAACAAAGCGGGTGGTGGCACGGTACTGATTCCACAAGGCTTATGGGTTACAGGGCCTGTCGTATTAAAAAGCAACATCAACGTGCATCTTGCCAAAGGTGCTATACTACAGTTTTCCTCAGATTTTAATCAATATCCACTGGTACAAACCAACTGGGAAGGCTTACCTGCAGTACGTTGCCAGCAACCCATTTCTGGTACAGATCTGGAGAATATTGCCATTACAGGTACAGGTATCATTGATGGAGCCGGAGATGCCTGGCGACCTGTAAAGAAAAGCAAACTGACAGCCGGACAATGGCAAAAACTGATAACTTCAGGCGGGGTATTATCGGATAATAAAGAAACCTGGTATCCCTCTGAGAAGGCGTATAAAGGATCATTGACACCCAAAGCAGGAGTACTGGAGCCTGGTAAAGAAAAAGATGTCACATCCATCAAAGACTTTTTACGTCCCAATCTGCTGGTACTGACCAATTGCAAACGTGTATTATTAGAGAGTATTACCTTTCAGAACTCTCCGGCGTGGTGTCTGCATCCACTTCTGTGTGAGCATATTACCTTGCGCAATCTCTATGTAAAAAATCCGTGGTATGCGCAGAATGGAGATGGGGTAGATCTGGAATCCTGCAGGAATGGAGTAATTGAAGACTGTACGTTTGATGTAGGGGATGATGGTATCTGTATTAAATCCGGTCGGGATGAAGAAGGTCGCAAACGTGGCGTTCCTACAGAAAACATTAGTATACGTAACTCTACTGTCTATCATGCACATGGTGGCTTTGTGATTGGCAGTGAGATGTCCGGAGGAGCCAGAAACCTGTTTGTATCCAATTGTACTTTCATGGGTACCGATGTCGGACTACGTTTCAAAACTACCCGTGGACGTGGGGGTATTGTAGAGAAGATCTATGTGAAAGACATTCAAATGACCAACATTGCCGGAGAGGCTATCTTATTTGATATGTATTACAGTGCCAAAGATCCTGTACCTCAGCCGGGAGACAAGAATGAGCTGCCTGTGATAGAATCCAAACCTGTCAACGAAGGAACACCTCAGTTCAGAGACTTTTATGTACATCATGTGGTTTGTCAGGGAGCTGAAACGGCTATTATGGTACGGGGTTTGCCTGAAATGAATGTAAAAGATATTCTGATCGAAAATGCGATGATTCAGAGTAAAAAGGGATTGGTGTGTATTGAGGGGAGTCATATTCAGCTAAAAGATATTGTCCTGCTTCCAGAAGAGAAAACGGTTATGCAGATTCAGAATAGCCAGCAGGTAGTGCTGGATAATATCCGTTACCCAGAAAATACAGACCTTCTGGTGAAGGTTACAGGTGATCGCTCCAAAAACATCCGATTGCTGAATACGGATGGAACCAAAGCCAAAAAGGAAATCGAACTCGGCGAAAAAGTATCCTCCAAAGTAATTCAGAAAAAATAAAAGACAGACTTTACACAATCAGATATGTCAGACGCTATTCAGACAAACGTATTTATTAAAGATCAGGACATTGCCTGGGAAGTTGTAGGGCAAGGGGTTAAACGTAAGGTGATGGCCTACAATCAGGATCTTATGATGGTCAAAGTTGCTTTTGAAACAGGAGGCGTGGGTGCATTGCATCATCACTATCATACCCAGATAAGTTATGTAGAAAGTGGAGCCTTCGAAATTACCATTGCCGATGAAAAGCAGGTCCTGAAGAAAGGAGATGTCTATTTTATTCCCCCGGATGTAATACATGGTGCACTCTGTCTGGAAGAGGGTGTACTGGTAGATGTATTTAATCCGCTACGGGAAGACTTTATAAAATAAGTTTAGACAACCTCTAACATAAGCCACTCTTGTTTGTAAAAACAAAGTACAAACCCATAAATGACCTTCTCATGAAAAAACAACTTCTGCTCTGCTATTGCATGCTGGGACTTTTTGTATCGGCAATAGCACAGACGCCCACCTGGTCAGAACGAATGACAGCCAGTATAATGGATGCCAATAAAGATTCTATTTCCTATCCCGGAGGAAGAGCTAACTGGAACTATGAAGAAGGTCTATTCCTGAAAGCTGTCGAAAGAGTGTGGTTCCGTACAGGAGATGCAGCCTACTATCGGTATATCAAGAAAATAATAGATGGGTTTGTGCATGAGGATGGTAGCATCCGGACTTATAAAATGGATGAGTACAACAGTGATCATATTACTCCGGGAAGATCACTATTGATGTTGTATCAGCAAACCGGACAGGAAAAATACAAACTGGCTGCCCAGGTACTTCGTCAACAGCTAAAAAATCAACCACGAACCAAAGAAGGAGGATTCTGGCATAAAAAACGGTATCCATATCAGATGTGGCTGGATGGCTTGTATATGGCTGAGCCTTTCTATGCAGAATATAGCATTTTATTTGATGAGCCTGACAATTTCAATGACATCATCAATCAGTTTGTATGGATGGAACAAAATGCCCGTGATGAGAAAACAGGTTTGTTGTATCATGGATGGGATGAAAGTCGGGGACAGAAATGGGCAGATCCTGCAACTGGAAAGTCGCCTAACTTCTGGAGTCGTGCTATGGGCTGGTATGCTATGGCATTGGTAGATGTACTGGACTACATCCCTGCCAATCATCCACGCCGTAAAGAACTGATTCCTATCCTGGACCGCCTTATGACTGCTGTTATCAAATACCAGGACTCTAAAGAAGGTGGATGGTATCAGGTGACTGATAAACTTACTGGCAAAGGAAACTATATGGAAGCTTCTGGCTCTTGTATGTTTGTCTATGCTCTGGCTAAAGGTGTTCGGATGGGCTATTTGAAAGATTCATTTATGGTTAATGCCCGCAAAGGATATGAAGGCATTCTGAAGAATTTCATTTCTACCGATGACAAAGGCATGATTCACCTGGAGAAGACTGTATCTGTAAGTGGACTAGGTGGAGATCCGTATCGTGATGGAAGCTACGAATACTACCTCAGCGAACGCATACGCAAAGATGATCTGAAAGGTGTTGGCCCTTTTATCATGGCAAGTATCGAGATGGAAATTGCACCAGATCTGTCTGTAGGTAAAGGCAAAACAGTAGCATTGGATTATTATTTCAATAACGAATACCGCAAAACAAAAGAAGGTAAAACTGAACGTTTCCACTATACCTGGGATGATCCCAAAGATTCTGGTTATTCGCTATGGGGTAACATATTCCGGGAGTACGGTAGCCAGACCGTTGCTATACCAGACGCACCTTCTGTGGCTAATCTTAAAAATGTAGATGTCTATATTATTGTAGACCCTGATACACCTAAAGAAACCGCCAATCCCAACTACATTCAGCCTTCGCATGTAAATACGATCAGCTCCTGGGTAAAGAATGGTGGTACGCTGGTACTTCTGGCCAATGATACGGCGAATGTAGAATGGAAACACTTTAATACACTAACCAAAGCTTTTGGAATCGAATTTACAGGCAAAAGCCGCAACATGGTTAAAAACGATGTGTTTGAGCAAGGTAAATTTGATATTCCTGCCAATCACCCCATCTTTAAAGATCCTAAGAAGATTTTTGTCAAAGAGCTTCTGACTTTGTCTGTAAAAGCTCCTGCTAAATCTATCTTGTCAGAAGGAGGAGATGTAGTGATGGCAGTTGCCAATGTGGGAAAAGGGAAAGTCTTCGTATTGGGAGATCCATGGATCTACAATGAATACCTGAATGGCAAACGCCTCCCTATGGAATATGAAAACTTTAAGGCGGCTAAAAATTTATCTGCCTGGCTGTTGTCTGGCAATAGTTCTATAGCTAAAAAATAAGCAGTGCCCTCTGCACATCGTCAAAACAAGATCGACTCATGAAAGGATTTTTATGCATGGTATTGCTTTTATGTGGGATAATGGGTAGTGCCAGTGGACAACGGATAGTGGTTGCTCAGGATGGCTCCGGTAAATTTCGGAATATCCAGGACGCCATTAACAGTCTGGATACACTTTCTCAAACAGAACGCGTAGTTTTTATAAAGAATGGTGTCTATAATGAGAAACTGTTTATTACCCGATCCTATGTGCGTTTACAGGGGGAGAGCGAGAAAGGGGTGATTATCCAAACGTCATTACCCAGAGATGTCTGGCGTTGCTCCAATCCAGATGATTGGGGTGCAGCCACTGTAAATGTAAAAGGACATGATCTGACTTTTGAGAACCTTACCATACTGAATACATACGGTTTTACAGCAACCAAAGATACTGTCGTTAATTGTACTGGTGAATCCGGGCAAAATAGTGGTACTAAAAAAGCCTATGCATTGCCTCGTGAAGCTAACGAACCGGAAGGTTCAAAGATAGTTCGTAAAAATGGGCACCAGTTTGCCATGCGGTCATTTCCGGGAGCTATCCGCCTTGTCTTCAAAAACTGCACCTTACGGGCAGGTGGTGGAGATACAGTGAGTCCCTGGGATGTAGAAGCAGGAATGTACTATTTTCAGAATTGTACCATGGAAGGCGATGTTGACTTTTATTGTCCCCGTGGCTGGGCGTATGCTGAGAATTGTCGATTTATTTGTCATAATCTGAATGCCGCTATCTGGCATGATGGCTCAACCAATGCCTCCTGCAAAACAGTACTGAAAGATTGTGTCTTTGAAGGTGATCCCGGATTTAAGCTCGGACGATTTCATAAAGAAGCACAATTTTATCTGATCAACTGCCAGTTTGCAGAAACAATGGCTGATGCAGACATTTATTGGGTAACCTCTGCACCCAAACCGTTGCAATGGGGTAAGCGGGTCTACTATTACAACTGTCACCGCAAAGGAGGAGACTTTGCCTGGCATGCAGACAATATGCAAACAACTTCTGTTTCTCTCAAGCAGATTACCCCTGAATGGACCTTCGATGGAAAGTGGAATCCTCTAAAAAATAAATCCAGGCAAAAGAACTAAAATCGTAAATCATACAATCATGAACCGTTTAGCTGAAAAATTGCTACCTCTGCTCGAAGAGAACCCCAATGTGCTTGTTCCCACTCCGGATATGCTTCAGCTACCGGAAAAAGTGCTTCAATTCGGAACAGGCGTTTTGTTGCGGGGTCTAACTGACTACCTGATTGATAAAGCCAATCGTCAGGGTATATTCAACGGTCGGATTGTGGTTGTAAAGTCTACCGACTCAGGTGATGCCACCGCTTTTGATGAGCAGAATAATTTGTATACATTATGTGTGAGAGGGATAGACAACGGAAGTCAGATTGAAACCAATACAATCTGTTCGGCCATTAGTCGGGTACTTTCTGCTAAAACACAATGGCAACAAATACTGGAATGTGCCCATAACCCGGAATTGCAAGTGATTGTATCCAATACCACAGAAGTAGGTATTCAGTTAATACAAGATGATATCCGGCAATCACCTCCTGTTTCGTTTCCCGGTAAGCTACTGGCATTTTTATATGAAAGATTTACTGCCTTTGCCGGAGATCCTGCCAAAGGAATGGTAATTGTCCCAACCGAGCTAATCCCCAACAATGGTAAAAAGCTTGAGTCTATATTATTTGAACTAGCCCATCGGAATAATCTGGAAACAGAGTTTCTCGACTGGCTGGAAAACTCTAACTTTTGTTGCAATTCCCTGGTCGATCGTATCGTACCCGGCAAACCGGATGAGGCAACCCGCCAGCAGATAACTCAGCAACTAGGCTATACAGATGATCTGATTACCATGTCAGAAGTATATCGGTTATGGGCTATAGAAGGAAATGAACATATTCGTTCTGTTCTCTCTTTTCATCAGGCAGATGAAGGCGTGATTATAGAGCCGAATATTGAGCTGTTTCGCGAATTAAAGCTTCGTATGCTCAATGGAACACATACACTTAGTTGTGGTCTGGCCTTTCTGAGTGGCATTACAACAGTTAAGGAAGCCATGTCAGACGAGAACATGTCAGCTTTTATCTCCAATTTGATGTTGGGAGAAATCGGAACTAGTATTCCTTATTCTATTTCTGAAAAAGCTATTCAGCGTTTTGGCATGCAGGTGCTGGATCGTTTCCGCAATCCATTCATTGAACATCGCTGGATTAACATTACCATGGAATATACGTCCAAGATGATTATGCGGGATATTCCGGTCTTATTACAGTACTACAAAAACTTCGGCACTCCACCTCCTTATATTTCACTGGGGTTTGCAGCGTATCTTCTCTTTACCAAACCTGTTAAGGAAGAAAACGATACATATTTTGGACAAGCACATGGAACATTCTATCCCATAAAAGACAGTCATGCCTCTTACTTCTTTGAAGCATGGAAAAATGTGAGTCCGGAGCAATTAGTTACAACTGTCCTAAAAAATACAAATATGTGGGAAACGGATCTTACAGCGCTACCTGGGTTTGCAGATAAAGTGACCGACTATCTGGTTCAGATGCAGGAAAAAGGTGTCAGAGAGGTTTTATTTTCGTTTTTTCCTAAAAACGTGTTGACGAGTCAATAATGCTCAGGCACACCTTACGTAGTATAAAAAAAGTACACAGCATAGTTGAAATAATTTTATTCCTAAAAAAAGAGGTGTATCATTGTCTTTTGCATTCTATACACCGTTTAGATCAATATGAAAAGTTTCCTGGACGACGATTTTCTGTTACAAACCGCTACTGCACGTAAATTATACCATGACTTCGCCAAGTCAATGCCTATAATTGACTACCATAACCATTTGCCTCCTCAGGAAATAGCGATAGATAAGAAATTTGAAAACCTTACCCAGATATGGCTGTATGGCGATCATTACAAATGGAGAGCCATGCGTACCAATGGAATAGATGAGAGTTACTGTACCGGAAACAAGTCAGATTACGAGAAATTTGAGAAGTGGGCTGAGACAGTTCCGTATACAATGCGAAATCCATTGTATCACTGGACTCATCTCGAATTGCAGCGATATTTTGGTGTCAAAGAAGTTTTAAACCCTACTACAGCAGCTTCTATTTACAAAACCTGTAGTGACTTGCTTCCTACTCCGGAATACTCTGTTCGGAACCTGCTGACAAAGATGAATGTAGAAGCGCTTTGCACTACTGATGATCCAACCGATTCGCTGGAATATCATCAGACTATTGCAAAAAGTGGCTTTCAGGTAAAGGTATTGCCTACTTTCAGACCAGACAAGGCTATGAATGTAGACAATACAGCTAGTTTTAATGAGTATGTTGCCAAAGTAGAGTCTGTATCCAATATATCTATTACTACGCTGGATGAGTATTTAGATGCTTTGAAAAAACGCCATGACTTCTTTGGTCAGATGGGATGTAAATTGTCGGATCATGGTTTGGAACAGATCTATGCAGAAGATTACACGGATTCTGAGATAAACGGATATTTTGAAAGATTACGAAAAGGTGAAACACTAAATCAGACAGAAAAGCTGAAGTTCAAGTCCGCCATGCTGATTTATTTTGCCCAATGGGATTGGGAGAAAGGCTGGACACAGCAGTTTCACATTGGTGCTTTGCGTAATAACAATTCCCGTATGTTGAAAACCCTGGGGCCCGATACTGGCTGGGATTCCATTGGCGACTTTGAACAAGGTCGTGCTATGGCTAAGTTTCTGAATACACTGGATACCGCAAATCAGTTAGCTAAAACGATCATCTATAACCTCAATCCAAGAGACAATGAAGTGATTGCCACCATGATTGGCAATTTCAATGATGGTTCTGTAGCCGGAAAAATCCAGTTTGGGTCAGGCTGGTGGTTTATGGATCAGAAAGATGGTATGGAAAAACAAATGAATGCCCTTTCCAATATGGGATTGCTGAGTCGTTTTGTGGGTATGCTCACCGATTCACGTAGCTTTTTATCTTATCCACGTCACGAGTATTTCCGTAGAATTTTATGCAATATATTTGGTAATGACATCGAAAATGGCGAATTACCAAACGATATTCCCTGGATTGGCCAAATAATCCAGAATATCTGTTACTATAATGCAAAACAGTACTTCCAATTCTAAAATGAAAAAAGTTGTAACCTTCGGAGAAATCATGATGCGGTTATCGGCTCCGTTAAATAGCCGGTTTATTCAAGCAGGACACTTAAATATTACCTACGGTGGAGGGGAAGCCAACGTAGTAGGATCGTTAGCACACCTGGGTATTCCGGTAAGCCATGTTACCTGTTTTCCGGATAATGACTTGGGATACGCAGCTGCCGCATTTTACAGAAAGTATGGAGTAGATACCAAAGATATGGTATTTAAAGGCGACCGGTTGGGGCTTTACTTTCTGGAAGTAGGTGCATCTATGCGTGCCAGCAAAATTGTGTATGACCGGGCTGGCTCAGCCTTTGCGAAGTTAGATCCGGCATGGTTTAACTGGGAAGAAATTTTAAAGGATGCACAGTGGTTTCACTGGACAGGTATTACACCGGCGATTTCTGCTTCTGCTGCTCAGGCTTGTGCAGATGCAATTCAGGTAGCCCGTAAACTGGGGGTGAAAGTATCAGCCGATGTAAATTACCGGAGAAACCTGTGGCAATATGGTAAAACAGTGAAAGAAGTAATGCCAGATCTGATTGCGGGTTGTGATCTGATTGTATGTGCAGAACAGGATGCAGAAGATATTCTGGATATTGTACCTGATGCAAACGAGGCAAATAGTTTTGTTTCTATTGCCAGTCAGGTAATGAAACGTTTCCCAAATATCAAACAGATCATTACTACCCGTCGGGAAACGTTGAGTGCCTCTTACAATAAACTAAAAGGTATTTCCTATGATCAGAAAGAGTATCTGGAAACGCCTGTATATGACATCAATCCAATTGTAGATCGTATTGGTGGTGGCGATGCATTTATGGCCGGCTTTATCTATGGTACATTACACTATACAAATGGGCAGGATGCACTGACATTTGCGGTGGCAGCTTCTGCATTGAAGCATACTGTAGAGGCAGATGTAAATCTGGCAACTGTGCCTGAAATAGAGCAGATTATGAAAGGTAATACCTCAGGACGTCTGGTACGATAAGCAATTATATGCCATTTATCCGGTAAAAGAAACTCTTGTTGAGCTAATAAAGAAAGAAACCTATACAAAACAAATCCATTAGCACTTCTTCAGTTTGTTTCGAGTAGAAGAATGGCTTTGAAAAATATTAAACTCTTACAGCTGATGTTAACCCAGTCTATAACAGATATTATTGCCGTACTCAGACAGTATCCTCTTGTTCCTGTCTTTTATCATGGAGATTTAGCGTATACACAAAACATCCTGAAATCCTGTTATAAGGGTGGGATGAGAGCATTTGAATATACCAACAGAGGTGAAAAAGCAAGAGAAGTGTTTCCGGAACTTAAAAAGTTTGTGGCAGAGCAATGTCCGGGTATGTTACTGGGGATTGGAACGATTTATAAACCAGAAGATGCCGAATATTTTATTCAGGCTGGAGCCGACTTTGTGGTGCAGCCTGTTACGACAGCAGCAGTAGCGGATGTATGCCATAAGCACTCTATTCCCTGGCTTCCGGCTGCGGCTACCTTAAACGAAATCTTTCATGCACGTGAATTGGGCGCTGCGGTAGTAAAAATATTTCCGGGAAATGTGCTGGGTCCAGGCTTTATAAAAGCAGTCAAAGGACCAATGCCTGATGCCAATCTGATGGTAACAGGAGGGGTGGAACCCAATCAGAAGAATTTACAGGAATGGTTTGGTTCAGGTATTCTTTGTGCAGGCTTAGGGTCTCAGTTATTTACAGCAACGGATGGTTCGTCCAGTGATGATCTGAGTAAACGTATTGCAGAAATTATGAGTTTTGTTCAATCTTTATCCAGGAAATAAACCATGAAAACCAGTCAAGCCGAACCACGCAGCCTGAATAAGCAAAACAAAGTTGGGAATTTCCGATGGGTTATTGTGGCGCTTTTATTTTTTGCAACAACCATCAGTTATCTGGACCGACAGGTTTTTGCTTTATTAAAGCCTACTCTTGAAAAGGAGTTTACATGGTCAGAAACAGATTACAGCTATCTGGTAATGGCTTTTACAGCTGCGTATGCAACCGGCTTACTGGTATTTGGTCGCATCATTGATAAGATAGGAACCAAGATTGGCTATGCAGTGTCCGTCATATGGTGGAGCTTAGCCGGAGTATTGACTGCTACAGCCACCAGTACATTTGGTTTTGGTGTATTCAGAGCCTTGCTGGGCCTCGGTGAAGGTGGAAACTTTCCAGCTGCTATCAAAACAGTAGCTGAGTGGTTTCCAAAAAAAGAAAGAGCCTTTGCGACTGGATTATTTAACTCTGGTGCTAATATTGGAGCGGTGATTACACCCATTATGGTTCCCTGGATACTGGGTGTATATAGCTGGAAGGCAGCTTTTATCATCACAGGTGGTATTGGGTTTGTGTGGTTTATCTTGTGGTGGTTTTTGTATTATCAACCTTCCAAACACAAGCTACTTACCCAGGAAGAATACGACTATATTAACTCAGACGTAGAAGAGAGACAAACAGAGCATGAACAACCTGTAAAGTGGATTCAGCTGTTTGGAATCCGTCAGACCTGGGCATTTGTATTCGGAAAGTTACTTACTGACCCTATTTGGTGGTTTTATCTGTACTGGTTGCCAGCCTACTTCAATGCTTCTTTTAATATTGATATCAGTAAGGGAGGATTGCCTCTGGCAACACTCTATACCTTTGCTTCCATAGGAAGTATAGGAGGTGGATACCTGTCTGGTTATCTGATTAAAAAAGGCTGGCTGGTATTTAAAGCCCGTAAGACATCCATGTTATTCTTTGCCTTGTGCGTAGTTCCTATTATGGCGATTCAGTTTACAACAAATATCTGGCAGGCAGTGGCTTTATTGAGTCTGGCTACAGCTGCTCACCAGGCATGGAGTGCTAACATCTTTACAACAGCTTCAGATATGTTTCCGAAGAAAGCCGTTAGTTCTGTGGTAGGTATTGGGGGCATGGCTGGTTCATTGGGTGGTTTCGTATTCCCCTATATCATTGGCCAGCTATTGGATCATTATAAAGCATTAGGCAACATTACAACTGGCTACAATATCCTTTTTGTAATCTGTGGACTCGCTTATCTGATAGCTTGGGGATTCATGCACCTGTTTGCCCCTAAGATGGAAAAAGTAAATATATAGTCTCATTTAATCTATAGTGGTGTATGTCTCGTGTCTCCTTTAAAATGTATCTAAAGCCGGGTTATAAGGAAGAATATAAGAAACGACATGATGCTATCTGGCCTGAGTTAAAGACGCTACTTCAGGAAGCTGGAATCAGCAACTATTCTATTTTTCTGGACGAAGAGACACATACTTTATTTGGAGTGCAGGAGATAGAAGGCAATGCATCCTCTCAACAACTTGGAAGTAACCCCATTGTGCAAAAATGGTGGACATTTATGGCAGATATTATGGAAACAAATCCGGATAACTCGCCTGTAACCAAACTGTTAGAAGAAGTTTTTTATATGGAATAAAATTCCAGACATATTATGTACACCATACTTTAAAATAAACTACGTATGAAACATTTTTTGCTGACCTTTCTGTTATGTTTTTCTATGGGATTGCTGATGGCACAGACTAGGATAGAAGATGAAATTACATCTCTGGAAAATAGACGATTTGATGCTCAAACCAATAAAAAAGAAGCTGTGCTAAACGAAATATATGCAGATGATGCTATCTACACTCATTCAAGCGGACTACGTGAGAATAAGACAGATTACATTAAACATGTATTGTCCGGGCAGTGGGAATACCAGAAAGTAACGCTGGAAGAATTGAACGTACAGCCCTTTGGTACAACAGCCATCGGGACAGGCCGCGTTAAAATAAATGCCAATACCTTGATGTATACAGTAGTTTACCTGAAACGCAAAGGAAAGTGGCAACTCGTAAACTGGACTTCAACCAAGTTACCACCACCACAAAATTAAGTTATATTTTTTCTGTCAGTATAAGACCTGTATTCCTCTTATACTGACAACTTTCAGAGTAGAAGCAACGCCATCACATCGCATTAGCCGCATTTTTTCTTAGATACCCTATCCCTATAAGTTCATTGCCTTGCCTTTCCAAATTGGTAAGACCATGGTTTGTATTTGCTTTTCGTAACGGATACCCTGCTTAATTATATATCTGGTAATTCTACTCTTAATCCTCTAATGCTATGACAGTATTAAATGAAAATGCTATTGCCAGTCCGGTAGGAATCACGCTGGACAGGTACATTAAACGCAAACAAAGCGAGTTTCCATTTGCTTCCGGTGAGTTATCTCAATTACTCAGAGATATCGCTCTGGCTGGCAAGATTATCAATCGTGAAGTGAACCGAGCTGGCTTAATTGACATAACAGGTGCTTTTGGAAATCAGAATGTTCAGGGTGAACAGCAGCAGAAACTGGATGTAGTGGCCAATATCCGGTTTATTCGGGCATTGAAAAACGGCGGGGAAGCCTGTGCCATTATTTCAGAAGAAACCGATGAGGTTATCCTGACAGGCAATGAACACGGAAAATATGTAGTAGCCATAGACCCACTTGATGGTTCTTCCAATATTGATGTCAACGTTTCGATTGGAACTATATTCTCTATTTACAGGCGTGCATCTCCTATTGGTGAAGCTCCCATAATGGAAGACTTTTTGCAGGGTGGACGTAAACAAGTCGCCGCAGG
Source organism: Xanthocytophaga flava (assembly GCF_030068545.1). Classification (NCBI taxonomy): domain Bacteria; kingdom Pseudomonadati; phylum Bacteroidota; class Cytophagia; order Cytophagales; family Rhodocytophagaceae; genus Xanthocytophaga; species Xanthocytophaga flava. Next base: position 171,771 of record NZ_JASJOR010000007.1, read on the forward strand.
TTATATTCTCTATGGATCATCTACTATGATGGTGTACACGACAGGTCATGGTGTAGTTGGCTTTACCTATGAAAATTCACTGGGAGAATTTTTCTTATCTCATCCGGATCTAAAGATTCCGAAGCAAGGCAGTATATTTTCCTGCAATGAAGGGTACTGGTATCAGTATGCTGAGTGTGTTCGGTTGTACCTGGACCAATGCAAACGCCAGGGATATAGTGGCCGTTATATCGGATCATTGGTTGCGGACTTCCACAGAAACTTACTAAAAGGAGGCATCTATTTGTATCCTGCTCTTCCAACCCAACCGGAAGGAAAACTGCGGCTCTTATATGAATGTTATCCGTTAGCTTTTCTGGCAGAGCAGGCAGGAGGTAGAGCTATTAATGGCAGTCAGGCAATTCTGGATGTTATACCCACCAGCTTACATCAGCGAAGTCCTTTATTTATTGGTTCGGATGCAATGGTAAAAGAAATGGAGCGGCAATATCTGATGGAGAATCAGTTCCGGCATCAATAGGATAACAGAAGAATAAAATATCTATTCTCACAGATGGATATTTTATTCTTCAAATTTAGGTAAATAGATTCTTCAACCCTTACATTTACAGCTTTTTACCAATAGTCTGTTTTTGTGAGGCAATACAAAAAGATCGTTGTTACTGGAACATCCGGATTTCTGGGAAGCCGGGTAGCCAAGTTTTTGCCAACTGTTTTTATCGGAGCCACTATCCTTGCTACATCCCGTAAGTCGGATAAGAAACTTGCTCTCGAACAGGCAGGATGTATATTTATTCCAGGAGATCTGACAGATGCCGCTTTCTGCCAACAGATTCTGGCTGGTGCAGATGCCGTAGTTCATTGTGCTGCCTTATCTTCACCCTGGGGTAAAAGAGAGGACTTTGAGAAAGCCAATGTAACCGTAACACAAAATCTACTACAGGCTGCTATTGCAGAAAAAGTGAGTCGGTTTGTTTTTATTTCTACACCCAGTATTTACTTCAATTATACAGATCGATTCCTGATTTCTGAACAGGAGCCTTTGCCTTCCCGAATGGTGAATGAGTACGCAGCTACCAAACTAAAAGCTGAACGATTAGTGCTGGCTGCCAATAGTGATATACTGGAGACAGTTGCCTTACGCCCCAGAGCTATTATTGGGGCAGAAGATACGGTTATCTTCCCTCGGGTCCTGAAAGCCTATCAGGAGAACAAACTGGTTATCATTGGTTCTGGTACCAACAAAGGAGATATTACCTGTGTACGCAATGTAATTGAAGCTATAGTTTGTTCATTAAACGCCCAAAAACAAGTAATGGGACAAGCATACAATGTTAGCAATGACGAACCTGTAGTATTATGGGAAGTATTAAACAACCTGCTTCAACAACTGGGGTTAAAACCTGTTACGCGCAAACTTCCGTATTGGATAGTGATGACAGCTGCCTGGATCACAGAACAACGATACAAATGGTTTAAACCCAATGAGGAACCTCCTATTACACAACATGGCATTGGAAGTCTGGCCAGGTCTATGACTATGGATATTTCATTAGCTAAAAAGAATTTAGGATATAAGCCTGTACAAAGCACGCAGGAAGGAATAAATGAGTTTATCGAATGGTACAAGAGTCAGAAAACGGTGTAAAGCTTCGGATTTTTCAGTCAGGTTATTGTCTGTCAGACGGACATGTAGTGAATCCGAAAGCACGAAGGGGAAAGGTTTGTTTTTATGCGACATGGCTACTGATTCAGCATCCTGTACATGGCAATATCCTTTTCGATACAGGATACACAGACCGTTTCCATTCGGCAACCCGAAAAATGCCCTATACTTTGTATGCATGGGTAACACCAGTAGTTGTGCACAAAGAAGAAACAGCCATCGAACAACTTAAAGAAATAGGCCTTTCGGCAAAAGATATTGATACCATTATCCTTTCACACTTTCATGCAGATCATATAGGAGGAGTAAAAGACTTTCCCTTTTCACAATTTATTTGTAGCCAAAAAAGTATGGAAGAAGCGGTAGCAAAGAAAGGATGGTCTGCCGTCAAAAAAGGCATATTACCCGATTTGCTGCCTGATGACTTTGTGAGCAGGTCTAAAGCCCTAGAAGAACTTGCCCAACAAGAGATTGATCACTCATCAGGTCTGGTGATGTATGATCTTTTTAATGATGGTACGCTGAAACTGATAGAATTGCCTGGCCATGCTCGGGGCATGCTGGGTATACGGGTAGAACATACAGATGGGATTACTGTATTTGCTAGTGATGCCTACTGGAGTTTGGATACTTTTCAGCAAAGGATTTTACCCAGACAGAGAGTAAAGTTGTTTTTTGATAGTTGGGGAGACTATGTAGACAGTTCTGAAAAGTTATACAGATATCATAAGAACCATCCTGAAGAACAGTTGTTGTTCACGCATTGTCCACAAACAATGAATTTTATTACTGGCAGATCTGCTAAGATTAACTAAGTAGCTATAGGTGTAGATTCATGAAACTAAAAATAGTGTATTACTGGCTTTACTTTCGGTTCAAAAGAAAGTTTAAAACCAGAAAAGAACTGATACGATACCAGCAACGTAAGCTTCAGTCTTTTTTTGCCAAGATATTAATTCAATCGCCTTACTATGTGACATTTGTAAAAGAAGGAAAAGTGCTTGATGATTTTCCTATTATCAACAAGCAGATTTTCATGGAAATGTTTGATCAGATCAATACACAGGGAATCAAGAAACAACAAGCTATGGAAATAGCTTTGCAAGCCGAAGAAAGTCGAAATTTCTCTCCGGAATATGGGAACCTGACAGTCGGATTATCTACAGGAACAAGCGGAAAACGAGGGTTGTTTGTTGTATCTGAAAAGGAACGTGCCCAATGGGTAGGACTGGTGATGAATCGTGTAATCAAACCTGTTTTTTTCAAAAAACAAAAGATTGCCTTCTTCCTTCGGGCAAATAGTAATCTATACAGTTCTATCCAGTCATCTCTTTTTGAATTTGCCTATTTTGATATTTTCAAACCTATCGATGAATTACTTACGGATCTGAATGCCTATCAACCCGACATTTTGGCAGCGCAACCATCTGTTTTATCTGATATTGCAGATCGGCAACAAATAGGGTTACTACATATTTCTCCAAAGCAGATTATTTCTTTTGCAGAGGTACTACAGGATGAAGACAATCACTTTATTTCATCTGTTTTTAACGTTTCTATCACACAAGTGTATCAGTGTACAGAAGGTTTTCTGGGAGTAAGTTGTGCACATGGGACTATCCATCTGAATGAGGATTTCCTATTGATAGAGAAGAAAACAATCGAAGGTCGTAGATTTCACCCTGTTATTACAGACTTTACACGTAGCACACAACCCATAATACGCTATGAACTGGACGACATCTTGATTGAAAGAGAGTCTCCCTGTCCCTGTGGATCTGTTTTTCTGGGTCTGGAGCGAATCGAAGGACGGGCCGATGATGTACTCGTTTTTACTACATCAGAAGGTAAGGTTAAACTCTATCCGGATATAATCTGTCGAATGATTGCACGCAGGACAAATGACTTCCGGTCATATCGGATCGTTCAGACTGGCGAGTCTCATGTACGTATAGAATTAGACTGCGATCCAGGTGATTTTGATACTGTTGGACAAAAAATACAAGCAGGGATAGAGGATTTATTACAGACTAACCATGTTTACTCTATAATAATTGAGTTACAAAAAGGAATAACTACTAGCCCCGGAAGTAAGCTTCGAAAGGTTACCAGGGCAATCTTATAGTAAAGCGAATACAACAGAAGGAATATCCGGATAGACAATAGGATGAATATTAAAATACAGGCAATAGAAAAATACATGCCTGGATCTGTGGTAAATTCTACAGATCTGGAAAAGCATTTGCAGTTACCAGCTGGCTGGATTGAAAAAAATAGTGGAGTATTAACACGGAACTGGTCACATCCTTCCGAATCTGTAGGTTCGATAGGAGCTGAAGCGTTAAAGCGAGCCTTAGTAAAAGCTTCGTTGCAATTGTCAGACCTGGATTTGTTGATTGCTGCAGGTGCATCGTATGACCATCCAATTCCCTTCAATGCTGCACTCATCAAAAAACAAATTGATACAGAAGATGCCGATACTCCCTGCTTTGATATAGATTCTACCTGTCTGAGTTTTCTGCATGCATTGGATATAGCCCATCTCTATCTACAATATCGAGGACTGAAACGGATCGCTATTGTCAATGCAGAAATTGCTTCCCGTAATCTTGATCCCAATGATCCTAAAACCTACTCTTTGTTTGGTGATGCAGCTATAGCTGTAATTCTGGAAGCTTCTTCTACTGAGGGATATCAACCTATTGGAACAAGCTTCAAAAATTATACACAGGGAGTTGAGTATGCTAAAATCTATGCGGGTGGGTTAGTAAAGCAGGGAATAGGCGCTGTACCTGAAGAATTCTATTTTCAGATGCAGGGAAAACACATGATTAAGCTAACACTGGAGAAACTGGCTGGTTTTATGGATGATTTTTCCCGACAGACTCATACACAACTGACGGAATATGATTTTGTACTTCCTCACCAAACCAGTCGGATAGGGAATGAGTTGTTTATACGTACCTACAACCTTGATCCCCAAAAAATAGTTTTGACGTTACCCCACTATGGTAATTGTATTTCGGCTTCTATTCCATTGGGCCTGGAAGCATTATATAAGAGTCAGCAGCTTACCAAAGGCGACAAAATATTATTGGCAGGATCTGCAGCAGGTCTGTCTCTCGGAGCTATTGCATTACAGTTCTGACAATCCTTAAAAGTATAGAGATGCTTAAGGTTACAATTTTTGGTTAATGGCAAACCGCAGTATTTCAAACTCTCGATGTTGTGTCAGGAGAGTTTCCTCTGCGTGTTCAACAGATACAAGGGAAAAATGTATTTTGTCATGAGTAGACCTTTGAGCTAATCCCGACAGATCTGCCCCGATAACCGTCGCAATACGTGGATAACCCCCTGTAGTCTGATGATCTGCCATCAGAACAATTAACTGACCACTGGGAAGTAGTTGAATTGTACCTTTGGTAACAGCAGAGGATACCAGTTCTGTAGCATCCTCACGTTCCAGTGCTATTCCTTCCAGACGGTAGCCCATTCTGTCACTGAAAGAGGAGATCAGAAACTCTTGAGACTGGACAATCTCTTTTGCCTCCTGAGTAAGCATATCCCATTCTGGCCCTGCAATAATACGTACAGTATCAGTCCCATATAACTGTTGAAGGGTATTAAGTGAAATTCCCCAATGGGAGGAGTGAGTGAGCAGGGAAGGAGAGAAGTGATGTATTGATTTAAATGATAGGATGTCTGCTTTTTGCAGATTTCGACCTTTGTAACCGCCGGTACGTGCTTTCAGATTAGTACTCACACTGTCATGCCATTTTTCCAGCTGAAACCCACCCTGTACAGCCATATACAAACGTGCACCCTGAGGTTTGGCAGTGGCCTTAATGCGGGTTCCTCTACTAAGGTAGTGAGGTTTCCAGTTGTCCAGTGGTTTGTCATCTGCTTTCAGGCCAAAGTCTGCCCCTCCAAATGCAACAAGTGCATCTTCTTGAAGCTCTATTTCTCCCATTGGAAAATGAAACTCTATCACTCCTTCACTGGCATCATTACCTACCAGATAGTTGACCAGAGTGGACGCTATAGTATCCATCACCCCATTAGGGTTGATGCCAAAACTGCGATAACCCTGGCGTCCTCTATCCTGAACCGTTGTCAGCAAGCCTGTTTGAAGAATATATATACTCACAAAAAATAGATAAAGTAGATGCTGAATAATTTTGTTGCAGACAGAGATGTTAGTGTAGAAGCTATATTGTATACAACTTCACAGAAAAATCAGACTTCTTTGGCAGAGTTCCATGTGTAAAATGTATCTTCATCAATTTCATAGAACTGAACCTGATCACCTGCCTTCAATAAAACAGGTTTGTTGGTAGTAGGGTCAAATAGTTTGACAGGTGTTTTGCCAATGACCTGCCAGCCTCCCGGAGAATCCAGTGGATATACACCTGTTTGCTCACCTGCTATGCCTACACTACCTGCCTCAACTTTTAATCGTGGCTGTGACTTGCGGGGTGTGGCAATGCGGGAATCCATACCTCCCAGATAAGGAAACCCTGGTAAAAATCCCATCATATACACCCGATATATAGTAGCTGTGTGTATGGCAATTACTTCTTCTCGTGAGATACCTGTATGCTCATATACTTCTTTCCAGTCCCATCCGAATACTTCGCTGTAACAAACCGGAATTTTAACCAACATGTCTTTACCTGAATGAAAGACAGATTCATCTGTTGTTATATAGTCAAGCAGTATTTTCCGAACTGTATGATAGGCAGGAGTATGTGGAAATGTCTTCCGTACTGCAAAAATGTCATAAAAGACAGTCAGCGAGCTATAGGCTGGTAATACTTCCGTAAATCCGGGAAACGGACTGGCTTGTATGGCTTCTGCTAAAGCAAGTACTTGTGTATTGAGAGTTCGGTCAATAGTATTGCCAAAGCCCAGTACGACAGCAGACTCGCTCAGAGGGGAGATTTGAAAGTTTGTTGGTATCATACAAGAGAAATACCTGTAAACCACCTGTTATAATTTGTTACAAAACGGAAGCTAATATCCCCTGCGTCGTTTTAACACAAACAGTATTCCACGTAAGGTAATCCAAATATGATTAAAAATATTGGAAATCACACCAAAATGCTTTTGTAAAACCAGATAACGATCTTTTAGTGAGTTTCCATGATTTTTGCGGGAAAATCCTCCTGTCAGATAACGTGATAAGACCGCCTGTGTGTTAATAATTTCTTTAGAAGCTTTCAGACAACGGATTTCCCAATCAATATCAGAACTGTAGGGGTGTGACAAATCATACAGCGGAGCCAGATCTCTTCGCATAATGAAAGATTGATGACACACTACCATACCATACCGAAACGATTTCCAGGTGAGTACTGACGGTAATGCATGGGGGGTTACTTCACTGCGCAAGCCCAGATCATTATTGGCGGCATCATAAAACAAGGCATCTCCATAGTATACATCTGCATTGGCAGGGCTACTCTCTGCAATATAGGCAAGTGTATCCTTGTCATAGATTTTATCTCCGGCATTCATAAACCATATATATTTTCCGCGAGCTGCTTTCAATCCTTTATTCATGGCATCATATAAGCCTTTATCCGGCTCAGAAATCCAGTAAGAGAGATGATGCTCATACCGCCGTATGATGTTGAGTGTCTCATCTGTAGATCCGCCATCTATAATAAGGTATTCATAGTTGGTAAATGTTTGATTAATAATGCTTTGTATAGTAGCTGTAAGTACAGCATCCGCATTATAGGTTACCGTAATAATGGATAGGAGAGGTTGTTTAGACAAGGTATATACAGATAAATAGTCACAAAATAAGTGGTAACAAAAATATACTTTTCCCTCCTTTTGTTTACCTATCCAAGCCTTTTATTATTAAACCTTCGCAGGTGTACTAGTAAGAGTGACAGAATAAGCGACAAACTATGATGCTGCGAAGAAAGAGTTTGTTGTTATCTGAGGTATGTATTTTTGGGATTACTCCGATATTAGCTATGAAACGGATTTTATGTGTGGTGCTCCTTTCAGGTGCCCTTATCGTTGTCTTTTTTGCTTTTAACAAAGAGAATGCAACAGCTTCTGCTACCAAAGTTGCTGGTTCGCTAAACCCTCCTGTATGGGAACAATCCATAAGTAAGGAACGTGCTGCCCGCGTAAAGCGTGGAGATACCATGGCCTTGCCTGGTAAAGAACTACTACGGTTATTGCCCAACTGCATTGCAAGCTATCAACCGTCTGGTACTTCCGGAAGTTCACTGATTAGTCTGATGGGAAGTAAATACCGGGTGGCCGAACAGACATACAAAAAAGATAAGAAAACACTGAAAGTGTCAATTACCGACTATAATGGTGCCTATACTCTGTATAATGTAGCCACAGCAACTTTTGCCTCAGGTGTTGCTATTGACAATAATGAACAGATTGTCAGACCTATTGCCTTACCTTCTAAAGAAGCAAAGGGGTGGGAAACATTTGATAAGCAATCCAATAAAGCTACTGTATTTGTAGGCATAGGGGAGAGGTTTCTGATTACGATAGAGGCAACAGACCAGCCCAATCCTCAAGATCTGGAAAAGATTGTGGAAGGGCTTGACCTGGGGGTGTTTTCCGGAAAATAAATACTAGAAAAGAGAGCTTGTTTCTCTGTTCTAGTATTTATTTAGTTATAAAGCCAGTTTGGGGTGTTGCTGATGAAATGGAGTAGCATCCTGATAAAGTTTGGCGATTGCCAGCAATTTGGCTTCATCTAATAACTTTCCCATAAATGTAATACTAACAGGGAGTCCTTTGTCATTAAATCCATTGGGCACTACTACACAGGGATGTCCTGTCAGATTGGTCAATGAAAGATTGCCACCCATATAGGTAGGGGTAATATAAGCATCCAATCCTTTGAGTTTTTCATTCATCTGCTCAATCAGTAAGGTACGTATCCGGTTAGCCTGCAGATATTCCACTGCAGGGACAAAACGTGCTGCACGAAAGACATTAGGCCATGCATTTTTGCCCTGACGAACCATCTGATCATCTTTGTTGGAGCGGGTTAATTCATCAAAAGCAGCTGCACCTTCTACAGAGATAATCATGGTAGCATCCTGATAGGGGAGTTCCGGCAATTCAATTGGAATTAACTCTGCCCCCAGTTCTTTTACTTTTTGTAAAGTAGCATGGTCAAAAGGTTGATTGGGATAGGTACTTTCAAAAGCCGTTTTCAGATAACCAATTTTTAATCCCTTTAAGGAAGAAAGGGGGGTATAGTTAAAAGAAGCATCTATGACACTATGATCCAGTCCATCTGGGCCATAGATGGCATTGAATACTACTGCACAATCTTCTACAGTCCGGCACATAGGGCCGATCTTATCCATTGACCAGCTAAGAGCCATGGCTCCATGGCGGCTCACTCTACCAAAAGTAGGGCGCAAACCTGTAATGCCACATACCGTTGATGGAGAAACGATAGAGCCCAGTGTCTCTGTACCAATCGCGAATGGTATCAGACCAGCTGATACACTGGCACCTGAGCCTGCCGAAGAACCACTCGATCCCTCTGCTAAATTCCAAGGGTTGCGTGTTTTACCTCCAAACCAGACATCTCCCCATGCCAGTTCACCCAAAGTGAGTTTGGCTACCAGTACTGCACCTGCCTCTTCCAGTTTACGGATGACTGTAGCATCCATTTCAAGTACCTGATATTGATAAGGAACCGAACCCCAGGTTGTTCTATATCCTTTCTTTGCCAACAGATCCTTTGCTCCATAAGGAATACCATGCAATAAACCCTTGTATTTACCCGCTTTGATTTCTGTATCTGCTTGTTTTGCCTGTTTGAGTGCCAGATCTTCTGTTAGCGTAATAACAGATTCCAGTTTAGGACCATACTTTTTGAGTCGTTCCAGAAAAAACTGAGTTAGCTCCAGAGACGTAATTTTACGGGTACGAATCAGTTCGGCCAGTTGTGTGACTGTATAGAAAGCCAGATCTTCGTGATGGGCTGGCAAAGAAACCGCGCCTACCGGACTGGTTTTAAAAGGCTTTTTCTGCGTATTAATTTTAAATCCTTTTGGCAGAGGATTAAAGGTTAGAGCAGGAGCAATGTCATTAGACAGAGCTACTTTCCGAAAGTTGTCAAAGCCCTTTCGTTGGTCAGCGAGGTCATCCAGCATCGTATCCCGTTCGGCAGGAGTAAACTCCAGCCCAATAATCTCAGAAGCCTGCTGGACCATTGAAGAGGTAATAGGTTGGGATGATTGTCTGGTAAGAAAAGCACCAGACACAAAGCTGACTGAGGCAATACCTGCCAATAGCAGCCATCGTGAGTAGATAGGTTTGAGTTGCATGGTTAGGGTGAGACGTAATTTTAGAAACTAAATATAACGAGAGCCTGTATTTATTAAAAATGCGTATTTATTTTATTTGAGAGAATGAGTGCTTGTTATCGAATTACGCTAAATTATTTTCTGTGCATAACAAAGCTGTTACACATTGAGTGAGTATAGTTTGGTTCACAACAATTGGATACGCTGAGTTTATTGCAACAGTAGGCTGACGAATTAGTTTGTATTTTCTTTCTTCAGAAAATTTTTATCTGGAATCAATCCCAAAAATGTTTTTGCATAGAATAAATCGCAGGATTAATTTTTGACCAGAATTCACCGCAAAAATTTTTATATACATATTTTAGTTCAAAATTTTCTGACGCATAGAGTTAGGCACAATAGGTTATGCTGTTGTCAAAAAGACCAAGCCTGAAAAATGATAAAAATAAAAACGGGTTCGAATATTGATTCGAACCCGTTTTTATTTTCTTTATAAGTCATTTGACTGATAGAATCCAATTTAAACCTCTTCCGTTTGCAGTTGTTTTTCATAGAGTTCTTTGTATACACCATTCTGTTGAATCAAAGATTCATGAGTCCCTTGTTCAACAATCTGCCCTTCGTCCAGTACAATGATTCTGTCTGCTAGTTTGGCAGATGAGACCCGGTGTGAAATAATCACAGAGGTACGCCCTTTCATGATACGACTCAGACTATGTAAAATTGCATTTTCAGTTTTTGTATCTACCGCAGATAACGCATCATCCAGAATCAACAGACGAGGTTCACGCACGATGGCTCGGGCAATAGAAACCCGTTGTTTTTGTCCACCTGAAAGGGTAATACCCCTTTCACCTACCCGTGTATCGAAACCTTCCGGAAAGCGCACAATATTTTCATATAAGTCGGCATCTTTGGCGGCCTGTATAATCTGATCTTCTGTTACGGCATCTTCTTCCAGACCAAAGCGGATGTTGTTGCGTATGGAATCCGAAAACAGGAACACATCCTGAGGAACAAAACCAATTTGCCCACGGAGTGAAGGGAGGCTATAGTCCCGGATATCAACACCATCCACTCGTATATGTCCCTGAGTGACATCATACATACGACAGAGCAACATAGCTATTGTACTCTTCCCTGAACCTGTAGTTCCCAGTAAGGCTATCGACTGGCCTTCTCCTACCTCAAAAGATACATTATCCAGTGCCACAATACCTGAATCCGGATACACAAAGCGAACATTTTCAAAGGTTACTGTTCCCTGAATAGGCTTCACAATATTCTTTTCTGATACAATATCCGTTTTGGTTTGTAGAAACTCATTGATTCGTTGTTGAGAAGCCGCTGCACGTACAATCATACTGGTAGTAAAGCCAAGTGATGCAATAGGCCAGGTCAACTGGTACACATACATAATAAATTCTGCAATATTACCTGCTGTCAAGGAACCTGAAATCACTTCCCGGCCACCAATGTAGATAGTGAGAATGGTACTTAGACCTACCAGAGCCATAATCAGCGGATAGAAAAAGGCATCGATAGTAGTTAGTCTCAGCGATTTTGCTTTGTAGTCATTGGCTGCATCCGTAAACTGTGTGGCAGAATGACTTTCCCGCACAAAAGATTTTAGTACACGAATACCTGAAAAAGCTTCCTGAACAAATGTAGACAACTTAGATAGTTGAGCTTGAATACGTTCAGACCGTCTCTCTACAGCTTCATTAACAAAATAAATACTGACTACCAGGAAAGGAAAAGGAAGCAAGACATATAAGGTTAGTTTCGCATTGACAGAAAGCATATAGCCTACAACCAGGATTACCAGTGTAACCATATTAAGCAGATACATGATGGCTGGCCCCAGGTACATACGTACACGGCTCACATCTTCAGAAATACGGGCCATCAGATCTCCTGTGTTGTTGCGACGATAAAAGCTAAGCGGGAGTGTCTGATAATGCATATAGATCTCATTTTTGAGATCATACTCTATCAGTCTTGACATAACAATAATCGTTTGGCGCATAAAGAACAGAAAGATCCCTTTTATGACCGCCATTACCAGAATAACCACTCCATACATCAGAATGCTTTTGGCAAATACTTCGAGAATATGTTCCTGCGCCTGAGTGCCCTGAAGCAAAAAATACTGATCAATGGTTTCTTTCACCAGATCAAAGGCATAGCGTACTACCTGAGCAGGAACTACCGCAAACAAATTGGAAATAATAGTAAACAGGGTACCCAGCAAAAGATGCCATTTGTATTTAATAAGGTACTTGTTCAGATAGGCTAGGTGTTTCACGTTGTTTTTTGATGTTTTGCGTTTGTAATATATTGGTAGTTAAGAAGCTAAAAAGCCTGCTGTTAATCTACCTGATAAGACCTCTGATAAAGTAAGAAGCAAAAATTTTTCATTTTCCGTTCCTTTTATCAAATTAATAAACTTCAATCCTTGGTTCAGACATTTTTTCGTACCTTTGCGCCTGCAATTTCCGGATTATCTTTATAAAAAGCATTTTCGGAGATCGATATCCTAAAAATAAAATAAGACCTGATCATCGTGATGACGTATTCAGTAATCCAATAGATTTAATGAAAGGTCTTGTATTGAAGTAAAACCTAAAAACATTTTAAAACGTTCTTTGATAGATGCTGAACCGACGAATTCTTAGGGCAAAAGCGATGCAGGCTATATATGCATATACACAGGCTGTAGAATCAGACTACCAACTGGCACTGGATACTATTGCAGATACATTTGTACCCGATCTTAATTCTATGCTACCACAAGACCCTAAGAAGTTGGAAGGTAGTCGTCAATGGGCTACACTTTTGTTTGAAGAAAATTACAAAACCAAAGCTGTTTCGGCAGATGAAGAGGCTCCTGTGGAGATAAAAAAAGCTGCTAACTATGCTATTAGTTTTTTCCATACACAATGCCAGAAAGATGCCAGACACCAGGAGCAAAGTATGATCGCTGATGCTGAAAGTATTTATGATTATTATCTGCTTTCACTATGGCTGGTAACGGAAGTGGCAGATCAGATTTCGGTAGAAGAAGATGAGAAACGAAACAGGATTTTAAAAGAAGCACCCTTGTCTTCCCGAGCCCTGAAACTTACCAAAAATCAGGTAGTAGAATCATTACGCAAGAGTACTACATTTCAGGATAAACGAATTCGCAGTGGTATAGATAAGTTACTGGATCCGGATTTAGCACGACATTTGTTGCAGGAATTGAAAAAAGATGCAGCTTATACAGCCTACCAGCAATTGGATGCAACTACCTGGGAGCAGGACTGGCAGTTTATAACAGAAGTTTTAAAGGTAATTATATTCAAAAGTGAGCCTGCTGTACGGTTCTGGGAACAACTAGATAGCAACTGGAGTGGAAATGAAGATATCGTGAGAGGCATGTTTAATAAGACGATGCAGTTCATTAAGGAAGATCCAGAAGGTTTCTCTTTACAGAAACTTTCGGCTGACTGGGATGCTGATCGGGACTTTTTTCAGAAGTTATATAAACTTTGTATAGAAAAATTTGAAGAATATGAGACCCTGATTGCCAATAAAACAGCCAATTGGGACGTTGAACGGGTAGCACAGGTTGACAAAGTGATTCTGGTGATGGCCCTTGCTGAGTTGTTGAACTATCCAAGTATTCCGGTAAAGGTTTCTATCAATGAATACATAGAATTATCTAAAGTATATAGTACACCTAAAAGCAAGCAATTTGTGAACGGAATTTTGGATGCCCTGGCGGGTGACCTTTCTTCACAGGGAGTATTAAAGAAATCAGGTCGTGGATTGATTGATAATAAATAATCAGGTCTATAAGTCTATAAAATAAGTCGTTAAACTAGTTAATAACCATAAAACCATTTACATAGATGAGTCGTAACACAGGAACTTTGTTGGTGTTTCTGGCAGGTGCTGCCGTTGGCGCAACGTTAGGAATCTTGTATGCTCCTGATAAAGGAAAAAATACACGTGATATATTAAGCTATCAATTAGGAAAGTATCGGGATCAGTTGCGGCAATATATAAGTGAATTGATTCAGGAAGGAAATGAATTTCCTACTGAAGCAAAGTATGAAGGAGAAAGAGTTATCAATGATGCCAGAGAAAAAGCAGAAAAGTTATTGCTTGATGTAGAGACACTAATGGGACAATTGAAAAATCAGACCCGTTAAGAAATAGCAATGCATATAGGAATTCGTCTGATTCTATATCAGTCGTATATCTTATATGCATTGATATTTTATGTCTGCACCATCATAAACTTATTTGCTATTCTATTGGGATCATTTTATGAGAAAAATACTGATTTGTAGTACATTACTTGCAGTTTTGATCGTAACTGGCAGTTGCAGCAAACAAACAGAACAGGCAGCAGGAGAAACGGTTGTAGCTGCTTCGGAAGCACCATACATGAAATTTGATGAAGCTTCATTTGACTTTGGAGCTATTGAACAAGGGGCAGTAATAACTCACACCTTTGCCTTTACCAATACTGGCAAAACTCCTTTGATTATTGAACGAGCTGTTGCTTCCTGTGGATGTACTGTACCGGACTGGCCTCGTGAGCCTGTGCCTCCAGGAGCAAAAAGTGAAATCAAAGTAGAATTCAATAGCCAGGGAAAAGCAGGTCCTCAACAAAAAACGATTACTGTTTATGCCAATACACAGCCCAAAGAGTCTAAAGTTGTATTGGTTGGTGTAGTTAATGCAGTTCAGAATAACTAATTGGCATAAGGATACCTTAGGCATTTACAAAATGGTATCTTTGTGATACTTCTAATTCTTTTCAAATAAATAAACCTTCTAAAATCAATGAACTTTACATCTGTTTTATTGCAGGCAGCTGGCGGTGGCGGTGGTAGTACAATGCTTATATTGATGGGAGCCATGTTTGTGGTAATGTACTTCTTTATGATTCGTCCACAACAGAAACGCCAGAAAGATGCAGTTAAATTTCGCGACTCGCTGAAAAAAGGCGATATGGTAGTGACCATTGGTGGTGCACACGGTAAAGTAGTAGAAGTGGATAATGATACTATTACACTGGATATTGATCGTGGTGTAAGAGTAAAATTTGAAAAATCTGCTATTTCTCAGGAATCAAGTAAAAAATATGCTCAAACTGCTACAACAGAAGTAGCAGAGACTAAATAATCCCTTATGTTACGTGTCAGATGGGTGTGCATGATATACCCATCTGATTACAAATCTGGCAGGAATGATTGATCAGAAAAATATTTGGCGTAAACTTCTCCGATCACTGGTAGTTACCCGCAGTGCTGAATTTCCGGTAGTTGCACTGTGTTTTCTTGCCGCCACAACATTCTGGTTTTTGAATGCTCTAAATAAAGAGTATACAACCAAGATTACCTATCCAATCGAATTTGAGTACAATAAAGAACAATTCGTTTCTACAGTTCCCCTCCCTTCACAGATTACACTCAATGTAACCGGCTATGGCTGGACTCTTCTGCGTAAAACATTGGGTATTGATACACAGCCTATTGTATATCACTTCGAAAATCCGCTGAAAACAGCTTTCATTACCAGACATGTATTATTACCTGCTGTAACTGAACAACTTAAAGAGGCCAAAATCAATTATATCGAAAATGACACTATTCCTGTAGCATTTGATAAAAAGATGCAACGGAAAGTAGCTTTACAGGTGGATAACCTTCAGCTGGAGCTAAAAGAAAATTATTTTATTACAGATACTGTACAGATTTCACCTGATACTATCACCTTTGAGGGCCCTGCTCAATTTATCAAAGAACTTCCAGATCTGCTAATTATCAATGTGCCTGGTAAAAATATTGATGAGGACTATGAAGAGGAAGTGACAATTAACTATACTCAGAATCCGTTGATTTCACTGAGTAGCGATAAAGTGACCGTGCGTTTTCGTGTACGTGAGTTTCTACAACAGACCGTAGAGGTTCCTGTTGAGGCACTTCGCTTAGCATCTAATAAACTACTGCACTTACCTAATCAGAAAGTAGAAGTTGATTATTGGCTTTTACCTGAAGATGAACCTAAAACTACTGCTCAGAACTTTGGGGTAGTCGCTGATCTGTCCAAATGGAATAAGGCCGATTCTTCTATATCGTTAACCCTTATCAAAAAGCCTGACTGGGTGCGAAATGTAACTCTCCGCCCGGCTACGTTAAAACTGGTTAAGTAACAAGCCTGTACTTACTATAATCATCAAAGAATCTATGACACAGAAATCTGCCTTACGGATTGGAATTACAGGAGGAATGGGCTGTGGGAAAAGTATTGTGAGCCGTATATTTCATACATTGGGAATACCGGTTTATGATGCCGACTCACGGGCAAAATGGTTAATGAATCATGATCCTGTGCTGAAAGATAAAATCAGAGAGGCATTTGGCAAAGAATCCTATTCAGAAGATGGTTCTTTCAATAGAGATTATATTACAACCCATGTTTTTCGGGATGAAGAAAAGGTAAAGAAGATGAATAGTCTGGTACACCCACAGGTAGGAATTGATTATAAGAACTGGCAACAACACTATGCAGCCAGTCCTTATACATTGAGGGAAGCAGCTTTGCTTTTTGAAGCAAATGCTTATAAAGATCTGGATGCTGTAATTGTTGTAACAGCACCCTTGGAATTACGTATTCAACGCATCCTGCAACGTGATCCACACCGTACAGAGGCAGATACCCGCTCCATTATTGCCAAACAAATGCCTGAGGATGAAAAGGCCCGCCGAGCTAACCATCTTATCAAAAATGATGAGACAAAATTAATCATTCCTCAGGTACTCGAACTACATACACTTTTTACAAAGCGTTACTTGGACTCTTAAGTCATTCTGTAAATTAGTGGCCTTCGCCTTCAATCATATTCCGGCTATGAAATACCTGAGGTACTATAGCATCCAATGATTCCTGTACGCCTTTGGTACTACCTGGTAACGTAATAATCAACGATTTACCGGCAACACCAGCTACTCCTCTTGACAGCATGGCTGTAGGAGTACGCATCTGACCATGTACACGGATAGCTTCTGAAATACCTATTGCTTCACGTTCTATTATAGCTTTTGCAGCTTCTACAGTACAGTCTTTAGGACCAAATCCTGTGCCTCCGGTTGTAAAGATAAAAGGAACCTGCTGGCCTACCCACTGCTGAAGCTTTGCTTTGATTTGCTGAACATCGTCTGGAACAATCTGGTAATCGATTGTTTCAACATCAAATCCGGCCAGTATCTCTTTGATTTTTAAACCAGATAAATCTTCCCGTTTGCCGGAAGCGGTTGTGTCTGAACAAACCAGCACTGCTGCCGTATTTTTATGGATGAATTTCTTCCGGTCTGATTTGCCTCCTGTTTTCTTAAGTAATTTGACAGACGTAATTTCAATCTCTGTATCATCCAACGGTTTTAGCAAATCATATATAGTAAGGGCAGCTACAGAAACTGCTGTCAGCACCTCCATTTCTATTCCGGTCCGCCCTATCGATTTACCTTCACAATAAACAATCACACCATAACATCCTTGTAAATCTCTGAATTCCTCCGGTTGGTTGGTGTTGTCCAGATAATCATAAGTGATAGTCATCCCATCTATAGAAACAGGGTGACAATGTGGAATAAGATTGTGAGTATTCTTAGCAGCTAAAAAGCCTGCAGCCTTAGCTATATCAAATAAATTTCCTTTGGGTAATTTGTCAGCTTTTACCAGGTTAAGTGTTTCCTGGCTACACAGTACTACCCCTGTGGCTTTGGCTGTACGAAGAGAAATTTGTTTGGAAGATATGTCACGCATAAGAGCAAAATCAAGTGTTTACTAGAATAAATATATTGTCAACAAATACTATCTACTACAACTACAAAGTGAAAAACAAGCTTTCGAAGAGTTATTTAAACTGCTAGGAGTTTATATACTACATAGCCGGTTGGGAGTAATTCAAACAGAATCAGGCCTGCGAAAATAGCAGATTTATGCTGAATTTCTTTTCTGCGAAGATTTATCACAAAAAATTGCAATAGCGCATAATATATTGTTGCCCCCATCATTATACTCATAAATATAGTATTGCCTCTTTGTTGAACATCCATTCGGCAAAAGTTAAAGAGTATAATAAAACAAACAACCAGCAGGAACCAGTTATAGTAATAAAGTAGTTTTAGCATAAAAGTCACTGTGCTTATCAGAGTAGCATATAAAGAAATGCAAAAAAAATGTAACTTCGTTATTTCATACCAGAAAGAACGCTTATGACTGAAATTACAGATATTTATGGGAGAGCATTTAAGACCTTGCGGGTAAGCCTGACCAATACCTGTAATCTGGGATGTGTCTATTGTGTGGATGAATCTGACCAAAACCGTTTTCAGAAGCAGGATATTCTTTCTTCAAATGAGCTTCTTACTCAAAAAGCTCTTTCCGTTAATGAATTTATTGAAGTAATCCGTTCACTACATGAAGTGCTTGGCCTGGAGACTGTCCGGTTGACAGGAGGAGAGCCTACCTTATACCGTGATTTGGTTCCACTAATGAAAGGAATCCAGGGGATTGGGATCTCTGCAATTAAAATGACTACCAATGGATATCTGCTTAGTCACAAAATTGAGCAGTATGCCGCAGCCGGCCTTACTTCTCTGAATATCTCTCTGGATGCGATAGAACCCGAGCCTTTTTTTCAGATGAGCCGGAGACGTAATATCCAAAAAATTCTGGATGGTATAGTACGAGCTGTAGAACTAGGGTTGGAGGTAAAGATCAATTGTGTGGTAATGAAAGGTATGAATGAGCATCAGATTATGCCACTACTTAACTTTGCACAAAGATACAACATCCGCATTCGCTTTCTGGAACTTATGCAGATGGGACATCTGTATGGCAACTTTGAAGAATACTTTTTCTCAGAACAGGATATTCTGGATGTGATTGCTGCACAGACGTCCTTTGTAGCTTTACCAAGAGATCCTTCTGCTACGGCTAAATACTGGGAGTTGGCAAATGGATATCAGTTTGGTATTATATCCAATGAATCAGACCCTTTCTGTAACGATTGCAACCGGCTCCGGGTAGATAGCTATGGAAATATTTATGGATGTCTTAGTGAGAATACTTCTATTCCTGTGTACGAGCATCTGAATGAGCCTGACATAATGGAAGAAAAATTACGGCAGGCTCTGAGCCAGAAGAAGAAGAAATTTTCCGGAAGTACTCTCTCTATGCTTGCGATTGGAGGGTAAAGTGCCAATCACATGTAATCAAATTTTTGGAATCAACTGGCGGTTCATTACAACGGCTTCTCCTGTTGTTACAACCTTCTGTGTTTCCACCTCGATGATTTTGGTTTCAATTCTGGCAGATGACTTGGGAAGGATCTCCAATACAGTGAACACAGCCTGATAGGTAACTCCTACTACCATTGGTTGTACAAAATCCATAGATTGTTTTAAATAGATACTTCCTTCGCCTGGAAACTGGGTACCCAATACTTTGGAGAATACACTGCCTCCCAGAAAACCATGAATGATTGGTTTACGAAATATGGTCTTTGCGGCAAACTCTGCATCCAGGTGTAAAGGATTGGTATCACCTGTCACTGTAGCAAAAGCTTCTACATCTTTTTGTGAAAAAGAAAAGTCATGTGTATATATCTGATTAACCTCTAGCATATAACTGTTTCTGATTTTTTAGATTGAAGGGGTAAAAGTAAAAAGTCCTCGTGTAAATAACAGCGAGGACCTGGATTTTTAACAATTACCGAGCCTTACTCAGGCTTTGGTTTCTGTCTTTTCGTATACTGCCAGTTTGGCTTTTAATTCTTCAATCTGTTGCAATTGTATTTCTTTATCTTGTATAAGCTCTCCAAATTTTTTCTCAGTCTGAGATCTTTCTGTAATGTCTTTGGAATATACTGCAATTGCTGTTACTGTACCTTGTGCATTGCGAACCGGCACATAATTGATTATTAAATGGATTGGATTACCTTGAATTACCATTTCAATATATTCTTCAAACTGTTCACCTGAGAAAGCTCTTTCATATCTGGATTTTTCTTCTGCATTGTTCAGGAAGCCCAAAATGTCAAATCCTTTTTCCATCTTTATACCCATCTCTTCAAATTTGGCTGCAAATATTTTATTGAAAGAAAGTATTTTGTAATACCCATCAATAATTGCAATGGAATCAGTGCTCACATCAATAATATTGGTTAAGCATCTTTCTTTTTCCTGTACTTCCATCAGCATCCGATGCATTTCTTCTTGTGTAGCGGCTAGTTCTTCCATGTTCTGGCGTAACTCTTCTTCTTGTGCTTTGAGTTCTTCTGCCTGGCTTTGTGCTTCTTCTAGTAATCGTTCAGCTTGTTGTTTGGCTACTATGGTTTCCGTTACTTCTTTGGCAAAAACAGCTGCTGCAACAATTTGCCCTTCATCATCCCGAAGTGGGCTATAGGTTTGTACAAAAAACTGTTCGATACCATTCTCTTGCTCAAATTTCTCCATTATCTCAAAGAATTCTCCATTCAGTGCACGATCATAGTATTTCTTGTAAACAGGTTTTTGTTTCTCAGTAAAGATGCTGAGGATATCAAACCCTTTTCCAACTTCTATGCCCGCTGTTCTGTATGTTTTCTTTACAAGTTCATTAGCCAGAACAACCTTATACTCCCGATCTATAGTAATAATAGAATCGTTTGTTGAATCAATCAGATCATTCATGAAAGCTTCCTTCTCTTGTACTTCTTTTAAGATACGATGTAATTCCTCTCTTTGTGAATTAAGCTCTTCTGTTTGTTCCTGACTTTCTTTCAACAATTGTTCTGTTTGTTGTTGCAGTTTTAGTCTGTTGGTAATATCATGAGCAATCAGACTTACACCAATGATATTGCCTGTAGCATCTTTTAACGGATTAAATGATACCTGGAAGTCCAGATCAAAATGATGTCGGTGGGGAACATCTACTTTTTCACCGCCAAATGCTTTGAGATATGGCGCTTTGAACCTTTTCTCCTCTTCTTCTCCTTTTTGTCTTGCCATCTCCAGAAGGTCTGAACCTGCTTCCACAGGGAAACCATATTTTCCAAATTTTTCCTTAAAGGCATTATTGGCCAGTACAATTTTGAAATCCTGATCAATGGTCAGCAAGCTATCAGGAAGTCCTTCAATAATATCGTTGTAATACGTCTTCTGATCATTGATTTTTTGAAGCTGCTTTGCCATTTCTTCCTGATTACCAGAAAGTTCTTCCATACTCTGACGGAGTACTTCTTCTTGAGCCTGAAGCATTTCTGCTTGTTCGCTGGCTGCATTTTTGGCTTTTGTAATTTCTGTTACATCCTGAGCAAATATGGCAATCGAAATAACTTCACTGTGTTCGTTTTGAATAGGAGTGAAGGTAAAGTTAATATACCTATCCATATCCTGAAACTGATAGTGTTCATGAAGCTCTACTGTTTCACCTGCAAAGGTACGGGCATAAATAGCTTTGTGTTTCGGTTGTTCTTCGGGTGAAAGCAGAGTTGTGATATCAAACCCTTTGTCAACCTCAAACCCCATGTGTTTGTAATTCGCTTTCAACGCAGCATTGGCGCTAATGACCCTCAGATCTTTGTCGATAGTGACAATCATATCTTTAGAAACATCCAGAATAGTAGACATATAGCGTTCTTTCTCCTGCACCTGAGTCATTACCAAACGCATCTCCTCCTGGGTAGCCTCTAATTCTTCCATATTCTGACGCATCTCCTCTTCCTGGGCCTTAAGTTGTTCAGTCTGACTTTGAGCCTCTTCCAGCAATCGTTCTGCCTGCTGCTTAGCTACAACCATATCTGTAATATCTTTTCCAAAAACAGCAGCTGCAACAATTTGTCCTTCGTCATTACGGATAGGACTATAGGTAAGCGAAAAATGTTGGATAACTTTATCCAGCTCATATTTCTCTATAACTTCAAAAAAATCACCTTTCAATGCCCGCTGATAATATCCTCTGTATACAGGCTTTTGCTCATCTGTAAAGACATCCAGAATAGGAAAACCTTTATCTACATTCAAACCGTAGGGTTTATAAGTATCCTGAATCTTTTTATTGCAAACAATAATTTTATAGTCATGGTCAATTGTGAGGATAGAATCATTTGTAGAAGAGATCAGATCGCTCATAAATGCTTCTTTCTCCTGCACTTCTTTCAAGATCCTTTGCACTTCCTCCTGAGTAGCAGCCAATTCTTCGAGGTTCTGACGCATTTCTTCCTCCTGCGATTTCATTGCTTCTGTCATTTGCTGGCTCTGTACCAGCAACCGATTGGTGCGATCTACAACTCTGGCATTTGAGAACGTGGAAGCAATACTCTCTGCTACCTTTTCCGCAAACTGAATCTCATGAGGCTGAAAATCATGGAAAGACGCAATTTCAATGACTCCTTCTATTTTGTTTTCTACTTTCAGTGGAATTAATAGCAAGTATCTTGGATTAGAATCTCCAAGTCCTGAGGTAATACGGAGATAATGATCCGGAATATCCCTCAGATATGTGGTCATTCCTTCCAACCATACCTGGCCAATCAAACCCTGTCCTGGCAATATTTCTCTCTCCTGAAATTTCTTACGGTTATAAGCATAACAGGATTTGAGTTGTAGATAAGGATTAGGAGTATCTTCATTTTCAATAATGAATAGACCGCCCTGATTAGCGTTCATATATTTAACCATCTGTTGGATGATCTTATCTGATAAGATATTGAGATCATTACTACTACGTAGAATATCTCCAAAATGAGCAAAGCCTTCGTTAGCCCAAAATCGTTTTTTCTCTTCTGCAGATACTTTTTTCAATCCTTCCCGCATTTGGGAAAGAGAGATACCCAGGTCTCCTTCGTCATCAAAGACACTGATATTGTTGTCAAAATCTCCTTTTCCAACATAGAGAGCAAATTCTTTGATCTCACGGAGATTACCAGACAATATATTGAGTTCTTTGATAATAGTATTCAGTTCATCCTGAGATGCTGGAATTTCTTCCGGTAAATTTCCTTTACTTAGTTCACGCAGATATTCTTTTAACGAACGAATACGGGTGAGGACACCCACTATCATGAAGAAACCAATAAAGTAGGCGAGAACAAATGAAAGAATCACATATACGGGTACCAGCCAGCGCAACCGGCTTTCTACCCAATGTATTTCTGTTTGTGCACGTTCAATCTCTTTGGACTGTATTTCTTCATTTTTTATCACTGAGGCAGCCAGTGCACTTACTGATGGCTGAATTGTTTCGCTATACATCTTTTGAGCAGATGCACTATCTACAGGTTGTTCCAGCGCTGATTGTAACTGATTGTATTGATTCGAAATCTGAACAAGCAAACTTTTTTCTTCAGCTTTTAAGCATTCACTGGAAAGACTGATCAGACTATCTCTGGATGCAACAGCCGATAGTTTCAGTTGTTGCACTTCTGCCTCATCAATTGTTTCCTGAGACATGTTCTTTTGTTGCCAGGCAATAACAAGTCCTTTACTAATAGATTGTAGGTTGGAAGAATACTTTTGAGCATCTGCTGCTACAGTGAGTGCATACTTACTTTGCTCAATAGCAGAACGCCATTGCAGGTTAGTAAGTATCACTAATATAATTGCAACACTGCCCAACGAAAGAAAACCTATTGTCAGCTTTCCCTGAATAGTGTTATAGTTCAAATTGAAGTAATAGCGGATATAATGCAAAAGCCCTTTATCCGACTTCTTAGTAGAATTATCCTTTACCTGTTCCATATCAATGTATCATAATAACAGTAAGCCTATAAAATAGCATGGGCAAAATTACAGGATACAGCACTGGAGTTTGATAACATTTAGGGGGAAATCCTACAAGTGAGACATTCGTAAAGAAATGATACTAAGGGTATTCTATAGTAGATAAACACAAGGTGAAATATATTTTTCTTGTATGTAACTTACCATTGGTTAGATTCAATATACTATCTGATGAAATTGAACAAAGTCCTGAAATACAAAAGCCTCTCCTAAATAAGGGAGGCTTTTGTATGATAACGCTTTGTGTGTTAACTCAATAAGTAATTTTTGCAAAAGAGCTTATGCGTTTTTTCAGATGTCAGTTAGTTATATCGACAGAATTTACCAATATGCTAACTGAATAGTACATCTGAATAGTTCCAATGAAACTGATGCATTATAAAATATACTGACTTAAGTCTCTATTTTTCACAAGGCCGGAAAGTCTTTCATCCACTAGTTGCGCATTTACCACAATCTTTGCATTAGCTCCGATTACATCGGGTATGTCAAACAGGAATTCGTTTAATAAATGACTCATTACTGTATGCAAACGTCTCGCACCAATATTCTCAACTTCTGAGTTGATACGAAAGGCAATTTCTGCGATTTGCATCAATGCATCATCCTGAAACGTAAGTTCAACACTTTCTGCTGCCAACATTGCCTCATACTGTTTGGTCAATGCATTTTTAGGCTCTTTTAGAATATGGTAGAAATCATCTTTGGTTAAGCTTTGTAATTCTACCCGAATTGGGAACCGGCCTTGTAACTCAGGAATCAGATCTGAAGGCTTGGAGACATGAAAGGCTCCTGCTGCAATAAATAAAATATGGTCAGTATTGATTAATCCGTACTTGGTGTTGACCGCACTCCCCTCTACAATAGGGAGCAGATCTCGCTGCACACCCTCACGGCTCACATCCGGTCCACCGCTACCCCGGCTGGAAGATGCAATCTTATCTATTTCGTCAATGAATATAATACCTACATTCTCTGCTTTCCGAATAGCTTCTTCCTTTACTTCATCCATATCAATCAACTTGGCAGATTCTTCTTCCAGCAAAATCTTTCTCGCTTCTGCAATAGTGACTTTTCGTTTTTTAGCTTTTTTAGGCATCATGCCTGACAACATCTCTTGCAGATTCATCATTGTCATGTCATCCATGCCAGGTCCTACCATACCAATCTGAGCTCCTGCTTGCTGTACATCAATCTCAATCTTACGATCATCCAGTTCTCCACGTTGCAGCTTATCCCGAAAATTCTGACGGGTTCTTTCATTTAGCTCATGATCAGATTTGGGTTCATCATTGGTATTACCTGAGAATCCAAAAGAAGGCTGTTTCATCGGAGGAATCAGTGCATCCAGAATAATGTCCTCAACCATTTGAGAAGCCCGGCCCTTTACATCTTCTTTTTTTCGTGCCTTCACCATCTGTACAGATTGTTCAACCAGATCACGCACCATACTTTCCACGTCCCGGCCTACATAGCCTACTTCCGTAAATTTAGAGGCTTCTACTTTTGTAAATGGAGCATCTGCTACCTTAGCCAGGCGTCGGGCAATTTCTGTCTTTCCTACACCGGTGGCACCTATCATCAGAATATTGTTAGGGATGATATCTTGTTGAATTGATTCCGGAGCATTCATTCGCCGCCAACGGTTACGCAAAGCAATTGCTACATTCCGTTTTGCATCATGTTGCCCTACAATATATTTGTCTAGTTCAGCAACTATTTGTCTGGGAGTGAGATAATTCATTCAATTAAGAATTAAAAATGAGTTTACTATATACAACTGTTCCTTATCAGGAATATCGTCTGTTAACTAAAAGACGAATAAGAATGTTTTTCATTGTATGGAGCATTTTAATTACCTACTTAACTTCCTTTCTCTTAATTAATCCACCGAGGTTGGCTGTTAAAGTAATGTAGCTAACTCCACCTGCGGCCTGTTGATAAAACCGTGCATATCCTATATGTAATGATTTCAGTTTCAGTTGAAAGCCAAAAGAAAATCCGGCATTGAATGCACCATTAAATAACCGCATTTCCTGATGCACCAGATGGTTATATCCCAGGCGTATGTAAAAGGCTTTAGCAAGCACCAATTCTGTGCCTAGAGTAATATGTCGTGCCACTTTGTCAGCAAAGCTTATTTTTTTGGCAACAACATTTCCATTTGCATCCAGTGACGTACTTAGTGTTGGGTCATCATAGGCGATATCCGGCTGATGCAGATGATGGGCAGTAATAAAAAATCGAAAAGGCATAAATTCCGGTTTAAAGGTAGTGCCTATTTGTACATCAAACGGCATCACCTGTTGACTGGCTTCGGGAGTATATTTTTTTAGCGTAAGTCCTGCATTCTTTATAACCAGACCAATAGTCCAGTCCTTCTTGGGATGTTTCCATACTCCTCCCAAATCCATTGCAACTCCATAGCTACTGTAATTGGCAATTGCAGAACCTATAAATTTTACAGTAACTCCTAATGTATAGGCTCCTTCTGTACGAGCATGAGATAAGGAAACTGAATAGTCGCTAGCTTGAAAAGTACCTGTTACATTTCCGGAAGCGTCAGTTTCTTCCATAGTGCCATAGTTCATGTAGTGTATTCCCACGCCAAAACGATTTCCCCGAAATTGATCTGCATAGGCTGATGAGAAAGCTTGTATTTGTGCAAAGAAGGGAATATAGCTTATAGATAAATGCTTATCCATCTCTTTATTTAATAAGGCAGGATTGGAAGACTGACGATTGACATCGAAGTCTGCATTGCTGACATTAATACCACCTGAAGAGGCTATTGTTGCATTGGAAGGTTGACTCAGAAATGCAAATCCATTATGCCCTCCCAGAGACTGGGATTTCCCAATGCAAGAGTATAAAATCAGTAGAATACATCCATAAAATTTCACCATGAATAACCCGAATAGTCTGTTGAGCAAAAATAACAGTATTTTGATGTCTGGAGATTAAGAAATAAAAAAGGTTCAGATAATATATCTGAACCTGATGATTGTAGCAAATCAGACCTACACTGTAAGAACGTTCTGGTTCTGATTAGCAGATTCTTTTTCTTTTATATCATGCACTGAAAGATCAACCGCATTGGCTACTTTCTCAGGCAATAAAGCATACTGTAGCACTTCATCTACCGTGTTTACATACTGTATCTTTAATCCTTCGATATATTTTGGATTGATATCTTCAATATCTCTACGGTTTTTTTCACTCATGATAATTTCTACAATACCTGCCCGTTTCGCTGCAAGGATTTTTTCCTTGATACCCCCTACAGGCAATACCCTTCCTCGCAATGTGATTTCACCTGTCATGGCCAGCTTATCTTTTACTTTGCGTTGAGTATATACAGAGGCCAGTGAGGTGAACATCGTGATTCCGGCAGACGGACCATCTTTAGGAACCGCACCAGCAGGGATATGAATATGCAGATCAAATTGATCAAATATACGATAGTCAAGTTTCAGTGTATCTGCATGAGCACGTAAATAAGACAATGCCGCAGAAGCCGATTCTTTCATCACATCTCCCAATTGGCCTGACAGCGTCAATCGTCCACGTCCACGACTCAGACTGGATTCCACAAACAGAATTTCTCCCCCCACCTGTGTCCAGGCCAGACCTGTTACTACACCTGCCACACTATTATCCTGATAAGTTTCTTTATCAAATATTTCTGCTCCTAAAGCCTTTGTAATGAAAGCAGACGAGATCTTTTTCTCATACACTTCTTCCATTGCTACAGACTTTGCAATCTTACGCATTACAGTTCCGATTTGTCTTTCCAGTGAACGAACCCCCGATTCACGTGTATAGTCGTCAATGATCTTGATAATAGCCTTGTCATCAAATGTTACATCCTTGGTAGACAAACCATGTTCTTTGCGTTGCTTAGGAATCAGGTGTTTTTTAGCAATCTGTAGTTTTTCTTCTAGTGTATATCCTGTCAACTCGATAATTTCCATTCTATCACGCAACGCAGGCTGAATAGTTTCCAACGAATTGGCAGTTGCAATAAATAATACTTTGGATAAATCGTATTCTACCTCCAGATAATTATCCATAAATGTAGAATTCTGTTCTGGGTCCAACACCTCCAGCAATGCAGAAGAAGGATCTCCTCTGAAGTCGGAGCCTACCTTATCGATCTCATCCAGAATAAATACAGGGTTATCTGATTTGCCTTTGCGGATATTTTGAATCACCTTGCCAGGCATTGCTCCAACATAAGTCTTGCGGTGTCCACGAATTTCTGCCTCATCATGTACTCCCCCTAATGACATTCTGACATAGTGACGCCCGAGAGCCTTGGCGATAGAACGGCCTAAGGATGTCTTTCCAACTCCTGGAGGGCCATACAGACACAGAATTGGTCCGCGCAGGCTTTGAGTCAGTTTCAAGACTGCCAGATATTCAATAATACGATCTTTAATCTTATCCAGTCCATAGTGATCTGCATCCAGTATTTTACGGGCTTTGGCTAAATCAAAACTATCTTTGGTATATTCACCCCATGGAAGGTCTATCAGCAGTTCGACATAGTTCATCGCAACTGGATACTCTGCTGCCTGTGGATTAATGCGGGTTATTTTATCTAGTTCCTTGGCAAAGTGTTTCCCAACAGCTGCAGGCCATTTCTTTTTCAATCCCTTGGCTCTTAGCTCTTCAATTTCTTTTTCCGTGCTATCATATCCAAGTTCATCCTGTAATACCTTTATCTGCTGACGAAGAAAATAGTCCCGTTGTTGTTGATCAAGGTCTGAATGCACTTTGCTTTGTATCTCATGTTTTAATTCCAGCAACTGAATATCTTTCTGCATAAACTGAAGAAGCAACTCAGCCCGTTGCATACCTTCACTTACCTCCAGAATTTTTTGTTTATCAGATACTTCGGCGTCAAGATTAGAAGATAGAAAGTTAGTCAGAAAGCTAGGACTTTCAATATTCTCAATGGCAATCTGTGCTTCTCTTGGAATTTCAGGCCGAAGGTTAAGGATCTTTCCTGCAGCTTCTTTCAATGACTTAACCATTGCCTTTACTTCCTTATTAGTATTAGCAGGAAAATTGTCAGGCAACAGATTAATTTTTGCAGTCAGATAAGGATCCTGTTGTATGGGTTCCACTATCTCAAAGCGCCGCTTACCTTGTATAATAATAGTTGTATTGCCATCAGGTAATACAAGCATTTTGATTATATGTGCTACAGTACCTGTCTTGTATAAATCTTCATAGGTGGGTTCTTCCTTATTAGAGTTGGATTGCGCCACAACACCTATTACACGGGTGCCTTTGTATGCACGTTTCACCAGCCTGATAGATTTCTGCCTTCCCACTGTAATAGGAATCACCACTCCTGGAAATAAAACCGTATTTTTAACAGGAAGAATAGGAAGTTGTTCCGGAACTTTAAATTTCTCAAAATCTTCGTCTTCATCAGGAGATAATAGCGGAATCATCTCCACTGCATCATCGTCTGCAATGTCGGCTACTATCAAATTTTCATAAGGATTATTATTATACCTCATTGAATACATTTACTGTTTTGAATGAAAAAATCCGGGATGAAAAAAATAAAAAATACTCTAACTTCTATAACATTATCTTTAATTACTTTAATCGTCCGGTCGCATTTTTGACTGCTATTTTATACATGCCCAAAAACCTCGCCATTCTTGCGAATATGGCATCAAAAAGAAACAACTGACAGATTGACGGATTCACTCACCAGTTTCTTCATTTTTTTATCTAATATTACATTCGGAAAACTATGTGCCAGTCGATTACGATGTTGAGAACAACACTATTATGTAACAAACGATTATCTTTCGTGTTTTCTGCCCTAATAAATATTTTAACCAGCTATGCGAGGGAAGATTTATTTACTTAATTATATCGTTTGCATCCTATCGCTTCATATAGTGATACCTGCAATGTGTCAATACAAAAAGGTCGAAGGAGGCATCCGGCGACCACGTCATTCATCCACAGCTGAGCAACAGGCGGCTGCTATGGAAGCATTTCAATTTAAGGATTTACGTCCAAACTTCCGCTATTACGATGCTAAAAAGTTAGACGAAATCGAAAAGCTGGAGAGGGATAAAGAATGGGAAAAAGCGTATCCCTTATTGAAAGAATATGTTCAGAACTTTGGAATGAATAATTTCTTGCAGGATATGTACCTTGTCTGGCGTTTGGGACGTATGTCTGAACAAGCAAAAGATATAGGTCAGGCTAAATTTTTATATAGACTTGTATTAAAGCATCACCGAGGAGATATTAAAGTACTTGAACAGCACTATGACTCCCTTACCAGTACTGAGAAAGACTATTATGTCCCACTGGAATATTATTACGAACTGGTTGAGTTCCGTAAGTCTGTAGATACTTTGCTGCCCCCTGTAGGTGTCCTGATAGATATGGGTATAGAGATTAATTCTCCTAAAGCCGACTATGGGCCTACATTAAGTCCGGATAATAAATTCATCTTCTTTACGTCAAAACGAAATACTAAGAAGATGGGAATCAGAAACGTAACAGTGCAAAATGAGGATATTTATTATGCGCGTAATGTTGATGGTTATTGGGAACCAGCTCAACCACTTGATAATATAAACACTGCTTACAATGAAGGATCCGCTGTACTAACCAGAAATGGTAGAAAACTGTACTTTTGCCGTTGTGAGGCTCCGGGGGGTCTAGGAGATTGCGATATCTATATGGCAGAACTACAACCTGACAGCACCTGGGGTAAGATACAAAATCTGGGACCTAGAGTAAACAGTCGTTCCTGGGATTCCCAACCTTCGTTATCCCGTTCTGAGGATACTCTGTATTTCGCCTCAGACAGGTTGGGTGGATTTGGTGGCTCCGATTTGTACTTTACTTATAGATCAAAAGGAGGAGCATGGGCACCTGCCCAAAATATGGGACCTACTATCAACACCCGCAGAAATGAAGTAAGTCCGTTTTATCACCCCAATCACAATGTCCTGTATTTTAGCTCTGAGGGTGGGCACATTCCTAACTTCGGCAGCTTTGATATCTATAAAACCTATTATTCCAGAGGCATGTGGCAGGAGCCGGTTAATGTAGGACCTTTGGTAAACGGTAAAGGAAGTGAATACTATTTTACAATAGATATGGAGTCTAAGAACTTGTATTATGCACGTTCTGAGGAAACAGATATTCAGAATCTGGATCTTAATTCGTTTCCATTACCTATGGAAGCACAACCTAAAGCAATTGTGCATCTTCAGGGAGCAGTAATAGACTCTATCTCCAAGAATCCATTTACAGGTATAGTATCAGTTATTGATTTAACTAAAAGTATAGAGGTTGCTCCCAAATATCTGCGTCCGGATGGTAGCTATGATTTTGATCTGATTCAGGATCACGAATACCTGGTAATTGTAACTGGAGATGATTTTTTCCGGGTAGAACGACAGTTTAAACTGGTAGGAGATACGTCTATTTATATTGAAACTCCTGCTATTAGTTTAAAGAAATGGGCTTTTGCTTCTCTGGAATTTGAAGCTGGAAGTGCCAAGATCATTCCCGAAATGTATAACGACCTGAATAAGTTGGTTAAGTTTATGGCTGATCATCCAAACTTCAGTTTGCGTATCTCAGGACATACAGACTCACAAGGAAAACAGTCCGATAACCTCAAACTATCACAGCGTCGAGCAGATTCAATTAAGAAATATATTGTAGATAAAGGAAAAATAGATCCTGGACGAATAGAAGCCATTGGCTATGGAAGTAGTCAGCCATTGATAGAAGAGAAGACTGAAGATGATCGAAGTATTAATAGAAGGGTTGAGTTTGAGATAAATAAAATGAAACCCAAAACAGATCAGATGGGAAATAGGAAGAGAGATTAAATGGGGTTATACTAGTAATTTTACTGAAGAGTAGATTTCGCTACAGAGATCTACTTTTTCTTTTTTATGGACTATAGCAAGTAATATATATAAATAGGATCTCGTATTGCAGCCATTCAACTACAAAAAGGAAAACCTGTCAAAATGAGTAAGAAATTACATGTCATTAACACGTAGAACCCCCTAAAAGATACTCTGAAATACTCTTTCTGTTTATGAGAGTAACTATCTTATATAGAAGTTTCTATTAATTAATTGGCAATTCTGCCAGAAGATGAAGCTTTTTGGCTAAAAGCGAAGTATACAAGTTGCTTCGTATTTTTTGTTGGAAAAGTGTAATAGTTGTATGAAAAGACTGAAAAAAATACTTATAACTGATTTTCAGTAGATTAGAAAAATATTTGAATTGGTGTTTTGTTTCTTTTGTATCTACTAATACTCCCGTTCCTATTTTCCAATCTGCTATTTATCAGGTACATGAATTTTACTCATATACTAAGAAAATTCAGCATACATACTACACAAGGTAGAGTTGTCACCTTGAGTGCCAGCTTTCTGGCCGTTTTTATTGTTTTTGCAGGTTTTGTGTATCGGCAAAACAAGAGGACAGAAGATGTTAGTCAGATGACTATTGAGGTGCGGTTACCTGTTGCTTTAAGTGCAGCCAATGTACTCAGTAATATAGAAGCAGCGGCAACAGCTCAGCTTACATTTATCCTGACAAAAGATCAAAAGTATGTGGATCAGCGCCAGCAGATATGGAAAGATCGTATAAATCCTGAGTTAGCAAAACTGGTACAATTAAAACCTGTACTCCCTACTGATGAACAATTTAAAGTAGATAGTATCTCTGCCTGGATAAAGGGGTATCATACTACTCAGGAGGAGGAAAACTCTATTACACTACAGCTTCAGAAGCTGGATATGACGGATTCAACGAGTATTGCTCTACAACAAATTGGTACAGCTCGTTTAGCCGTCTTGGTTCCTCAGATTAGCAATTATTATTCAAAAATAGAACGTGAACTGACTATTCTGAGCCAACACCAGCAGGAACAGCTAGGCAAAGAAGTGGCTGACATTCTCCAAAGCATCAATGCTACTAACTCTACTATTGCCAGCTTATGTGCAATCATTGTAGTTCTGGCCATTATCATAGGCTATTATGCTTCTCAAAAAGCAAACAGTGCTATTGAGCAGACTACCTACCAGATACAGAGTCTCGCACAAGGTGAGATCGCTGAAAGTATAGCTGAAGTAAAAGGAGATATGAATGTGATTGTACAGGCTGGAAATCAGTTGAAAGACAATCTTAGAAATGCAGTTTCTTTTGCGTTGGCAGTTGGTGAAGGGAAATTTGATACCTCTTTTACTCCTGTTAGTGAAAAAGATGCTCTTGGCAATGCTTTATTATTCATGCGGGATAAGCTACAACTTGCAGCAGAGGAAGATAAAAAACGAAACTGGACTACTGAAGGATTGGCTAAGTTTGCAGATATACTACGTAGCACAAACGATTTCAAAGAATTATCTGCATTGATTATCTCTAATCTTGTTAAATACCTTAATGCCAATCAGGGAGGCTTATTTATTGTGCAGAAAGAGGATACTCAGGAACCTATACTGGAACTGGCTGCTTGCTATGCGTATAATCGGAAAAAATATCTTACCAAACAGATTTTGATTGGAGAGGGCTTGGTTGGACAATGTTATCAGGAGGGTGATTCTATCTATCTGACAGATCTTCCAAATGACTACATACATATTTCTTCTGGCCTTGGTACAGCACGTCCTACCTGTCTGCTTATTGTACCATTGAAAGTAAATGATGCTATAGAAGGAGTCATTGAACTAGCCTCTTTTCAGGAAATTGCGTTGCATGAAAGAGCTTTTATTGAAAAGCTGGGAGAAAATATTGCGTCTACTTTATCTGCGGCCAAGCTAAATGCAAAAACACAAAAGCTATTGGAAGAAACAAAACAACAGGCAGAGATTATGCGTAGTCAGGAAGAAGAGATGCGTCAGAATATGGAAGAACTAATGGCGACCCAGGAAGAAATGGAACGCAGACAATGGGAAAACACTGATTATTACGCACAGAATGCTGAATAAAAAATAGTATCTTGGCAGGCTCAAAAAATTGCCTGTACGTGTCAAAAACTTTTGTAGTGATAGGAGGCGGTGCCGCTGGTTTTTTTTGTGCGATCAATGCTGCACGCCTTAGCCCTGAACTTACTGTTGTTATTCTCGAAAAAACTCCCAAACTGCTTTCCAAAGTAAAAGTTTCGGGAGGAGGAAGATGTAATGTAACTCATAACTGCCAGTCAGTTAGTGATCTGCTGAAAAATTATCCACGTGGCCAGAATTTTCTAAAAAAAGCATTCTCTCACTTTTCTGCAACGGATACAGTTAACTGGTTTGAAGAAAGAGGAGTTTCGTTGAAAGTAGAAGCAGATGGACGCATGTTCCCTGTCTCAGATTCCTCTCAGACTATTATTGATTGTTTTTTAGAGGAAGCAAAAAAGTATGGAGTGAAGATATATTCCCAATGGAATGTTCACTCCCTTTCAAAACTGGACACAGGATTTGAAATTATATCTGATAAAGGTCAAGCAATACAAGCAGACCTTATCTGTATTGCGTGTGGCGGGTTTCCAAAGAAAGAACAGTTTGATTGGATTACTGGATTAGGCCATAGTATTGAATCTCCTGTACCGTCACTTTTTACATTTAACATACCAAAAAATCCTATTACTGAGTTAATGGGTATTTCTTTACCATTGGCGACAGTGAAAGTTGCAGGCTCCAAACTTGTAGAATCTGCACCCTTACTTATTACTCATTGGGGTATGAGTGGTCCTGCCGTATTACGCTTATCATCCTGGGGTGCACGGGTTTTATCAGAGAAAGGATATCAGTTTACAGGCCTTGTTCACTGGGTACCTGAAATGAATGAAGAAATGATTCGGGCAGAGATTCAGAAGATTCGTTTTTCCTCACCTGCGCAGAAAATTCAGAATGCGACCCTTTTCCGATTACCCCAACGCCTCTGGCATTTCTTAATTGACAGAGCAGGCATTACAGAAGATCTTCGCTGGACCGATTTACCATCCAAGGAACAAAACCGCTTAATCAAGGTACTAACAAATGATGAATATCCCGTAAATGGGAAAACTACCTTTAAAGAAGAGTTTGTAACCTGTGGAGGAGTAAAGTTAGCAGAGGTTGATCCGACAACTATGGAAAGCCGGATCATACCTAATTTATTTTTTGCCGGAGAGATTCTGGATATTGATGGTATCACAGGTGGATTTAACTTCCAACATGCATGGACAAGTGGCTGGCTGGCAGCGAAAACAGTTACCAACAGACTATAATTAGGTAACTGTTATTCTTCATCCCAGTCATCCTCATCTTCATCACTTATGTATGACCAATCTATCAATAAAGTATCCAGTATCTGCTCAAATTCTTCTTCCTGTTGACAGGCCAGAAAAATTCCCTGCCACTGGCTTTCGGCATCGGTCATAATAAAAAATACCTGCTTGCCATCCCGTGTGAAAATTTGATTATACCAGTGATTTTTGCCTTTTATTTCATGCCAGTTGGCAATATATTCTTTTAACGACCGGATTTCATTTTTATCTGGCTGCATGGTATTAGACGTATAAGGCAATCCACCCATAACAGCCTGAAGGTATGCCATCGACACAAAGAAGTTACTCAAGCTAGATGCGTCTAGTACCCATGTATTGCCATTGTCATAACTTCCGTATACAGGAGGATCATCCAGGCGCAGATCCGAACTGGCAATTGCCCAAAGTACTACGCCTTGATTTTCTTCATAAAAGATCAGATAATCAGAGTCAGACAAGTCCAGTTGTTCAGGAGACGCCAACTGGTTGAATACAGTATTGAGTTCACTATACAATCCCAATTGAGAATAATACTGTTTCAATACAAGTGGAAGGGAATGGGCTAAACGCTTTTCTGTTTGACTCAGAGTAAGATCATCATAGCCTTTCTTCTCAGACAGATTATATAAACTGTATATATCTTCAAACATTCTTAATTGATGTTTTGGCTAGTCGTCTGCTTTTGATTTTGCGGACAATAAAGCGAATGGAAATGATAAGGAGGATACTAACAACGATGGCTGTAATAACAGGGATGAAAATCGCCAGTAGCGATATCACTGCTGACCCTCCTATCTCTCCTGTTGCTACAAGTGGGTTGCCTGCACCGCCAGTAACCGTAGTAGAGGCAATACGTAGTGCCGCTGTGCCTCCACTTATCAGCGTAGCTGTACCACCACCTGCTATAATAGCCAGTGTCCATTTGAGCAGAGGATCAACGTCTGTCACAAAGCTGCTCATGACCAGAGTACCTGCAATGGTTGAAGCAGGTGTAGCAATTACATCCAGCAGATGATCAAACCATGGAATATAATAGCCCAGTATTTCAATAAGGGTTGCCGTACCAAAGAGTATGATAGCAGACAAGGTACCTATCCATGCAATGCCTTCCGGGAGGGTAAGCCAATGATTATATCCTGCTATCCCTGCAACAAAAAAAGGGACGAAGATACGAAATCCCGTTGCAGCACTTAATCCAAAACCAAGTAAAACACTTACTACCCATTCCATACTGAATACTTATTCTGATGAAAATGATGGGATTGATGTACTACACAAAGTATTATCTTATCTGAGGAAATCCGGATATTTATTTTACCCGTTTCCAGACAACTGTTTTGCCAATCAGCGAAATGCCTACAAATCCCCGAACTTCTAACGTATCAGGATCTTTTAAAGTCATTTTACAGCTATAATCTTTTCCTTCTTCCGGATTATAGATTCTACCATCTTCCCACACATTATCCTCATCATAGGTGAAATCACGTAAGTTTACCAGACCCAGTATAGGTTGAGTACGTTTTTTTTCATCCGGATTTTTTTTGTCTGCCTTAGGCTTACCTTCTTTGTCATTAGGTTCAGCGAGCCAGACAATCTTTCCATAATATTTATCACCCTGTTTGTAAATCTGTACTCTTCCTTTTCCTGTAAACCATGTGCCTACCACAGCATCAGGTCCTTTCTGTGCATAGCATAATACAGATGTGAGAATAAATGCAAATGTTAATACGAGGCTTTTTTTCATATGTCAATCTAGTAGACAAAGAGATAAAACAGGTATAATGAAGAAGTTATCAGTTACAAGCGTTAGATAAAAATGCATTTATAACTGATAACTCTGTTTGCAATTTAATATTGTGGTACGCTTGGGTCAATTTCTGCCGACCATGCCAGAATACCGCCCTTCAGATTGTATAGATTATCAAATCCGTGTTGTTGTTCCAAGTATTGCACAATCCGTCCACTGCGGGCACCACTACGACAATGTACAATAACCTTCTTATCACGGCTGATTTTATCTACATTGTCAGGAATTTGACCCTGAGGGATTAATTCGCCACATATATTGGCAATATCAAACTCATAAGGTTCGCGAACATCTATCAGTTGGTAGTCTTCGCCCTTGTCCTGCAGTTCTTTGAATTCGGATACGGTAATCTCTTTCATAAAACAATTATCTTATTGAAAATAACACTATTTTTTATTCACAAATCCTTAGAGGATTAGTACAAATGTAGAAAGGAAATGTTGTGGAAAAAAGTTTCCATATGAAAACCAATTTATCCATCTAATTATTTATTTCGGAACTTTTTACCGGGGTTTGTTATTATTTTTTACATAGTTAGTGTTGTTTTGTAATTTAGAATACAGATTTGGTAAACTCTGATTCTGAAAACGTAAAGTGATCTTATTTATTCTATACTCATGAAAATAGAACTGCAACGTAAAAATAAGGCTGTTCATCTGGAGGCTGTTAATGAAGATGGGGCTACTATCCAGATAGATGGTTCTCCTGCTGTAGGTGGTGAAAATAAAGGTTTTCGTCCTATGCAATTGCTTTTAGCTGGTCTTGGTGGATGCAGCACCATTGATATTGTAGGGATTCTGAGGAAACAGCGTCAGGAACTGGAAGATATTCGTGTAACAGTGGATGGAGAACGTGAGCCTAATGTAGAACCTTCTTTGTTTCAGGATATCCATGTGCATTTTACGCTTACAGGTAATCTGGATGAAGACAAAGTACGTAAGGCGGTTGACTTGTCTATGGAAAAATATTGTTCTGTTGCCAAAACCTTGGAGAAAACGGCTCGTATTACCTATGATTTTAAGATTGTAAAGCAATAAATTCCCTGTTTTCCTAAGTAAATATACTAGAGATCATACTACATTTGCGTTTCTATAAAACGCATTCCGAGATACATGAAAAAAAAGAGCAGCCAGTTTGAAACCAATGCCGTTCGCGTACGTGCGGAACAGACTCCATTCCGGGAACATACTACTCCCTTATTTTTAACGTCTAGTTTTACATTTGAAGATGCAGATCAGGCCAGTGCTTTGTTTGCAGATGAGATTCCCGGAAATATCTATACTCGTTTTTCAAATCCTAATACGAGTGAGTTTATTGACAAACTATGTGCGTTAGAGGGTGCAGAGGATGGTATTGCTACAGCGACAGGGATGGCTGCTATGTTTACAAGTATGGCGGCCCTAGTAAGTAGCGGTGATCACATACTGGCTTCCCGTTCATTATTCGGATCTACACATCAGATTCTGACTCAGATCTTTCCTCGCTGGGGTATTACACATACTTATGCGGATATAGACAAGCCTGAAACCTGGGAAGGATTAATCCAGCCTAATACAAAGATGATCTTTGTTGAAACTCCTTCCAATCCTTCATTAGATATGATTGATCTGGAATGGTTAGGTGCGCTGGCAAACAAACATGGCATTATTCTGAATGTAGATAATTGCTTTGCAACACCTTATTTACAGAATCCAATCAAGTATGGCGCGCACCTTGTGACACATTCGGCTACCAAGTTTATGGAAGGCCAGGGACGTGTGTTGGCGGGCGCAATTGTGGGTAAAAGAGAGCTGATCAAAGAAATCCGTTTCTTTGCTCGCCATACCGGGCCCTCTCTATCACCTTTGAATGCCTGGACTCTTTCAAAGAGTCTGGAAACGCTGGCAGTTCGAATGGAACAACATTGTCGGAACGCCCACCAATTAGCAGAATGGCTGGAAAAACAACCTGACGTTGAAAAGGTAATCTATCCGTTTTTGCCATCCTATCCACAATATGAGCTAGCAAAGAAACAAATGCGGCTGGGTGGCCCTATGGTAAGCTTTATTGTAAAAGGCGGACTGGCAAAGGCAAAATCGGTACTAAACTCACTAAAACTGGTTTCATTCAGCTCCAATCTGGGTGATACCCGTAGTATTGCTACTAGCCCAGCTATCACTACTCATTCCAAATTAAAACCTGAAGAACGAGCAGCGGTTGGTATTGATGACGGTCTGATTCGAATTTCCGTAGGTCTGGAACATGTTTCAGACATTA
Organism: Xanthocytophaga flava; assembly: GCF_030068545.1. Classification (NCBI taxonomy): domain Bacteria; kingdom Pseudomonadati; phylum Bacteroidota; class Cytophagia; order Cytophagales; family Rhodocytophagaceae; genus Xanthocytophaga; species Xanthocytophaga flava. The sequence goes on from NZ_JASJOR010000007.1 coordinate 210,946, forward strand.
TTGGAGATATCGAGCAGGCGTTACGTAGTTGACATGGCCAGATAAATGATTTTCTGACATTTGCTATATAAACCTCTGCAAGAGTTGTACCTTTGCAGAGGTTTTTCTTTTTTGCTAGTATAACTTTGATACTCAAAGGATAGCTTCTTAAAAAACAGTTGAATAGAACCCTTCATTTTGCATTACGAATTCTGAAATTCCTATGATTGCCCCTCCTACAGATGCACTGACGATAGACGTTGAGAAAGCCTACAGTGTACTTAAAGATGTAGTGGTACGGACACCACTACAATACGATGCTCGCCTATCAAAAAAATATGGCGCTGAGATTTATTTCAAACGAGAAGACTTGCAGGCAGTTAGATCCTATAAAATTCGGGGGGCATACTATAATATTTACAATCTTACAGATGAACAACGGGCAAAGGGTGTAGTTTGTGCCAGTGCTGGTAACCATGCTCAGGGATTTGCATCTGCCTGTAGCCAGATGAAAATCAAAGGTATTGTTTTCATGCCACAGGTAACCCCTCGTCAGAAAATTGAACGTGTACGTCAGTTTGGAGAAGACTGGGTTCGTATTGAACTAGTTGGAAATACCTATGATGAGGCTGCGCATGCTGCCAGTTTGTATTGTACCGAGAGAGAGATGACCTATGTGCATGCCTTTGATAACCTTAATACTATTGCAGGTCAAGGTACTGTAGCCTACGAGATTTTGGAGGAAATGCCAGATGTAGATATGGTAATATGCCCTGTTGGAGGGGGTGGATTGGCAGCGGGTGTATCCTATTATATGAAGTCAAAACAACCTTCTATTCAGATTGTAGGAGTAGATCCGCAAGGAGCGCCTAAAATGGTAGAGGCATTGAAGGCCGGATATCCTAAAGTGCTTGACAAGATCGATAACTTTATGGATGGGGTAGCTGTAAAAAAAGCAGGTAACCTAACCTTTGAATTTGTTCGCAGGTATGTAGACAAGGTTATTGCTTCACCAGAGGGAAAAACCTGTACGGTTATGATTGAGTTGTATCAGAATGAGGGTCTTATTACAGAACCTGCCGGAGCAGTCTCTGTAGCGGCTCTGGAACAGCTTCAGGAAGATATTGCTGGCAAGAAAGTTGTATGTATTATAAGTGGCGGCAACAATGACATTGCACGCTATGCGGAAGTAATAGATCGTAGTATGATTTATGAGGGATTAAAACATTACTTTATTGTAGAATTCCCTCAGAAACCAGGTCAATTATTACGATTCCTGCAACAGGTATTAGGACCAACAGATGATATTGTTCGGTTTGAATACCTGAAAAGTACGAATCGTGAATATGGTCCTGCATTGGTAGGGATTGAACTTACCAATAAAGATGATCTGACAGCGTTACTACAACGAATGCAGGATCTGAATATCACCTACAAAAATGTGATGCAGGATGATGTACTACGCAAATATTTAATGTAGTAAACAGATAATAGGCTATTGTGTATTCTCTTATCATATGAATAACTCTTTAGGAAAGCATCGTTTTCTTTTAACTCTTGGTCTCGTTTTTTCAATTTTCATTCTTTCTTCATTCAGAAAACATGAATTTCACTCCAGTTTGGCAGAAATCCATTATAATCCTGCTACAAAATCGCTGGAAGTAAGTTTGCGTGTATTCTCTGATGATCTGGAAACTGCACTTTCCAAGGAAAATAAACGTACATTAAAAGTAGAAGACAATGCGACAATAGATCCATTTATCAAGCAGTATCTATCAAGACATTTTGTACTGACAGATACAAAAAATGCAAGGAAATCTATTAATTGGGTAGGCAAAGAAATTACAGTAGATGTTACCTGGCTTTACTTCGAGGTTCCTGTTACAGAAGAACCGAATGGGTTAAAAATAAATAATACACTGTTATTTGAGTCATTTGATGATCAGGTAAACATTGTGAATGTAATTTACAAGAGTCAAAAAAAAACCTATTTGTTTAAGTCAGATCAGACAACACAGACTATAGAACTTTAAAAAAGAAAAACCGCTCTACAGCGGTTTTTCTTTTATTGGTTTTTTATATTGAGGTTTCCCTTTTCGGTAAGGGTCTTTTTGATCAGATTCCTTGTCAGTTTGTTGGGTAGGTACTGTATTACGACCTTTTGTTACTGCCTCACCCTTCTGTGAAGGAGCTGAAGCATTCTGCATATTGGCTTTTGAAGGATCACGTCTCATAGTATCTAGCCCAATTCCTCCATTCGAACTGCGGTTATACTCTGTACTTGGATCAGGACGGCTTGGCTCTGCAGTCATTGCGTTAGGTGTATTGGAATTGGTGCTGGTAGGATCTGGCTTTGCTTCCGCTTTTCTCTCAGCTGGTGTTTTTTCATGAGGAGTAGTTGAACCCGTGCCTCTGCTAGTATCTATAGTCTGATCTTTGTCATTCTTATTCCCAATTGCTCTATCCTCATTCCGATTGACGTTTTGGTTGTTTGTGCTCTGATTCTTATTTGAAGATTGACTGGTAGATTTGGGTTTATTCTGTTGTTCATTGGTTTTACCATTTTGCTGAGCGATTCCAGCAAATGAAAGCAATCCCATACCAAATAACATTAATATCGTTTTCATAGCGGTATATTTATAGTCAAATTATATGGATACTCAAGAAGTTATCTTGTTTATCTAACTTGAATAGATTAAAAGAGCAGAGATTTAAATCTCTGCTCTTTTAATGTGTTATTTTCTATTTAAGAGAATCCTTCCGGGAGGAATTGTTAGTTGATTTTTTCTTTACTGTTGTACTTTTCTGAGTGGTAGTAGTAGTTCGTTTGGTTTGATTCTGAGAAGGAACTCTACCACTTGAATCTGCTCCCTGGATTTTGTTGCCATTTCCAGAAGGAACGGTTTGTTGTGGTTGCTGACCAGGTGTTTGACTAGGTACACTCTGAGGTATTGTCTGGCTTGGCATAGTCTGTTCTGGTATACCCTGACTTTGGCTAGGTACTCCAGTATTAGGCACACCTTGTGATTGACCTGGAACTGTTGTACTTGGTGTTGTTCTGCCTGGGGTACTTGGAACCGGTGTAGGTAATGGTGTTCCTGGCGTAGGTGTACTAGGTACATTTGGATTTTGATACACGGTATCTCTTTTGTTTCCTGACGCAGGGGATTGCTGAGCAAATACACCATACGATACTAGCAGGATAGCGGCACTTAACATTAGCTTTTTCATATAACTGGTATGTTAAATTAATTTTTGATAATTGTAACTTTGTTATTTTCAGAACTTTCGTCTTCATTCCGACACCCAAAGAAGATAAAATAACATACCAATACACAAAAAAGTGTATAAACGAAGAAAACCTGGGTGTAGTGAAGCAACTTCTCCACAGTTGGGTAATAAAAGAAATAGATAAGTGCTCAAATGGGTAATAACCCAGAAAGATTTGGCTTGTTTTTTCTTTTTATCTACATTTATAAGCAATAAAACCTGATTTTAACCTGATTTTTCAGATAAATACACAATACTATGGCAGATCCATTCGATAACAAACCGCTATGGGATCGCAGAGGATTCTTACGAAAAAGCCTGGTAGGAGCATTCAGCGCTACGTTGGGGACCCAAATCGTTTTTGCTGAAAATATGCCCCGCTGGCACACACCATTAGCCTTACAGGCAGATAATCCATTAAGCTTACCTGCTGGCAAACATAAGGATTTGGTCATTCTGAACGATCGTCCCTGGAATGTTGAAACTCCGCCACACTTACTGGATGATGAAATAACTCCTGTAGATAAGATGTTTATACGTAATAATGGGAATACACCTGAAAGTATAGATCTGAAGAACTGGACTTTGACAATTGATGGTGAGTCTGTCAAAAAGCAAACAATTTTTAAGCTTAGTGAACTAAAAAAGAAATTCAAACCTTATACGTATCGGTTAGTATTGGAATGTGGCGGTAATGGACGTTCGGGATACTATCCAATAACTTCAGGTAATCAATGGCACGAAGGAGGCGTTAGTTGCGCCGAATGGACGGGTGTGCGTCTGCGGGATGTGCTGGAAAGTATAGGAATTAAAGATGATGCCATATACATTGGCTATTATGGAAAAGATGTCCATTTAAGTGGAGATAGTTCCAAACCTGTTATTTCTCGTGGAGTTCCTATCAGGAAAGCATTGGAGGAAGAGACGCTACTTGCGTGGGCTCTAAACGGACAAGATATTCCGCTAATTCATGGCTATCCGTTACGATTGGTAATTGGTGGCTGGCCTGCATCTGTTTCTGGAAAATGGCTTTCCCGGATCTCTATACGCAATAAAGAGCATGATGGCCCAAAAATGGAAGGACATTCCTATCGTGTGCCTGCTCATCCCATAGAGCCAGGAAGTAAAGTGCCTGACAGCGAGCTGAAGATTATTGAATCTATGCCTGTAAAGTCAGTCATTACATATCCGAAGTCAGGAGCTATTGTTCCGGATGGCAAACCACTTGAGTTGCGTGGACATGCCTGGGCAGGAGATCTGGAGGTGGTGGCCATGCAGGTCTCTATAGATTATGGTGCTACATGGATAATCTGTGATCTGAGAAAACCTCATAACCGACTGGCCTGGCAGCAGTGGTCTGTAACTATTCCCTTTCCAAAGAAAGGATACTATGAAGTATGGGCAAAAGCAACGGATTCAAAAGGTGTATCTCAGCCTATGGTTATTCCAGCATGGAATCCTGGTGGGTACCTGAACAATGCCTGTCATCGTATTGCTGTAAAAGTAGAATAATCCTTGAGTCAATTACAATATGCAATCTATAAAGGCTCAGACACTATTTTTAATTGGAATTGCAGGAGCACTTCTAATGGTGACAACGATGGAATTTCAGAGGAAAGCAGAAAGGAATGGTTTAACTACTGTACAGGATTCAATTCCTAAGCTGGATTCTATAACCGGATTAAAAATAGCTCCGGGATTTGATATGGTCCGGGCACAATGTACAGCCTGTCACTCTTCAAGACTAATCCTTCAGTATCGTGCTACACGTGAAGGATGGAAAGAACGTATCCGCTGGATGCAACAAAAACAAAATCTATGGGATCTGGGAGAAAATGAACCCATAATACTGGACTACTTAGCCAAAAATTATGGTCCGGAGAAGAAAGAGGTTCGTAGAGAACCATTGCAACCCATAGAATGGTATAAACTTAATTCAAAATGATAGAGAAGATACATTCTCTTTGCATTTTTTAAACTTGAAAAGATTTGAGAACGAAAAAAGAAACTAAAAAATCTGCAGGAAAAGATAGAGCAATTAATCTTAAAGAGCAGATTCTGTCTGTACTAAGACAAAACAGAAGCCAGGCATTCACAGCGAAACAACTGGCTAAAAAGCTGCAACTTAAAGGAGACCGGTATGAGAAGTCTCTGCGTGATATGTTGGATTTTCTGATTGAGACAGATGAAATATCTATGTTGTCTAATGGCACTTACCGCTATAATACGAAAACACAAACCAAGACAGGAGTAGTAGATTGGGTAAGTCCACATTACGCCTTTATTGTAGTAGGAAATGATGAGAAAGATATATGGGTACATAGCAGTAATCTAAACGGAGCACTGGATGGGGATACAGTAAATGTAGTAGTATACATGCATCGTGCAGGTAGTAAGCCTGAAGGGGAAGTATCGGAGATTTTACAAAGGAAAAAGGATGAATATGTAGGAATCATTGAGATTACCAAGCGACACGCTTTTGTAATTCCTGATAATCGGAAGATGTATGCCGATATATACATACCACTGGACTCGATTGGAAATGCAAAGGACAGAGAAAAAGTGTTGGTCAAAATTACCCACTGGGGAGATGCAGAACAAGGTCCACAGGGAAAGGTAACAGAGGTATTGGGTAAAGCTGGGGAACACGAAACTGAGATGCATTCCATCATGGCCGAGTTTGGGCTACCATTCCGCTTTTCGGAAGAAGTAGAAGCAGAAGCAAAAGCAATTCGTAATGATATAGAGTCCGAAGTGGCGAAACGTCGTGACTTTCGGGATATTGTTACCTTTACCATAGACCCTGAAGATGCAAAGGATTTTGATGATGCCTTGTCTATCCGAAAGCTGGAAAACGGACATTGGGAAATAGGTGTTCATATTGCAGATGTAACGCATTATGTCACTCCCGGTACTTCTCTGGAACGGGAAGCCTTTGCAAGAGCTACCTCCGTATATCTGGTTGATCGTACGATTCCAATGCTTCCCGAACGATTGTCCAACGACTTATGTTCGTTGCGTCCCAATGAAGATAAGCTTACTTTCTCCTCTGTATTTGAGATGGATGAGACTGGCAAGATTTATAATGAATGGTTTGGCCGAACCATCATTCATTCCAATCGTCGGTTTACGTATGAAGAAGTACAACGGATTCTGGAAGGAGAAAGTGGCGATTTTGCAGAGGATCTGAGACTACTGAATGACATTGCCAAACAGATGAAAGAAGATCGTTTCAAAAACGGAGCAATGAGTTTTGAAACGATAGAGGTGAAATTTAAACTGGATGAAAAAGGTGTTCCTTTGGCTGTATACCCTAAAATCCGGAAAGATGCCCATAAGCTGATTGAAGAATTTATGCTGCTTGCCAATAAAAAAGTAGCCGAATGGGTATATAAATACAAAAAAGGCAAGGAAAAGAATACAATGGTGTATCGTATTCATGAATCTCCGGATAATGAAAAGGTAAAACTTTTTGCTTCTTTTATACGTCGGTTTGGATATAAAATACAAACCGAGTCCGGTAAGATTGCAGATTCTATGAATCAGCTGATTGAAGATCTGGAAGGCAAACCGGAGCAATTTACCTTGCAAAACCTGGCGATACGCACTATGGCAAAGGCTCGCTATAGTACAGAACCGCTAGGCCATTTCGGACTGGCCTTCGCGCATTATACACACTTCACCTCACCAATCAGACGCTATCCGGATATGATGGCGCATCGGTTATTGCAACTGTATCTGAACGCAGGAAAGGCACCTGACCGTAATGTATATGAAGATCAGTGTAAGCACTCTTCTGAACGGGAGAAAGTTGCTTCTGATGCAGAACGGGCCTCAATCAAATACAAACAGGTTGAGTTTATGAAAAATGCCGAACAGAAAGACTATGAAGGATTAGTGACAGGTGTAACTGAATTTGGCGTCTTTGTAGAGATGATTGAAACCCGTTGTGAAGGAATGGTACGTATCAGTGATCTGACAGACGATTATTACGAGCATGACCCGGAAAATTACCGTATCATAGGCCGTAAAACCAAACGGATTATTACTTTCGGAGATAAGGTGACTGTAAGAGTCAAAGCTACTAATCTTGAACGCCGAAGCATTGATCTGACCCTGGTAAACTTTCCGGATGGAAAACCTCTCCAAGAACCCTCTAAAGATAAAAGAAGAGACAGTTCGAAAAGCAGAGGGGGTAAAAAGAAAGGAAGTAGCTCAAAATATTTTTAATGAATAGAACAGGATTGGAGAAAGAGATAACTTCCAGTCCTGTTTTTGTATAAACGCTTTTCTCAATTATGTATGGGTGGCAATCTTTTTAAACTTGGCCGACTTTCTAAGTCTGATTATCAGAAAGTAGAAGCTACACTAAAACCTTTTCTGGATAAGACTTTTGGTTCGTTGTATCGCATCCCCAGGTATTACGCTTCCAAACCTGATTTTGGAGACCTGGATATTATAGTCTCATCGAATGCCTTTGATGGGAACTGGGAAAGAGTGAAAGCAGATATTATCATAGAGTTACAGTTGAAAGAGTTCAAATCAGTAGGGCATGTGTTTTCAACTAGCTTTATGAACTTCCAGGTAGATTATTTTACTGTCGGCCACCAATACTTTGAAAGTACCTATAACTTTATGTGTTTTAATGATCTGGGTAACATACTCGGTAAAATGTTCCGCCGCTTTAACCTGAAATATGGAGAGGAAGGTTTACTCTATGTGTATCGTCGTGATGATGGGCATTACAAGAAGGACTTACCTGTATCTCAAAATATGGAAAAGATAGTAGGTTTTCTTGGATTGTCTTATGAACAATGGGTAAAGGGGTTTGATACATTAGATGACATGTTTAGTTGGGCCATACAATCCCCTTATTTCTCTGTAAAGCCATTTGTTGAACCTTCGAAGGTAACAGAGCAACGTATCGAAACCCGAACTACTATACAACGTTTTGTACAGTGGCTGGAAGAACATCAGATAACAAAAACTTATGAATACCTGGAAGATCGGGATCAGTATCTACCTATGATCAATGCATACTTCCCAGAAAGTCAATTGGATGAGCAGATCAAAAGGGAACAGATTAGGGAAGAAGAGGCAAAGATTATGAATGAGAAATTTAATGGAACTGTGGTAATGGAACTAACAGGCTTGTCAGGTAAAGAACTGGGAGCTTTTATTGTTCGTTTTAAAAGTCAATTTAACGATTTTGAAGACTTTCTCTTACAAACAGATAAGAGTGTGGTCCAAAACCGGATTGTTGAATTGTGGAAGACACCTGAATCATAATCAATATTCTGATATTTCTTCATTTTGACTGGAGTTCCAATTATTGACAATAATGACCTAAACTCCGGTCAAACTCAAAAGTGAACAGAATTTAGGTCAAATGAGAAAATGACCGTTATTCGAATATTTTCTGAATATGATCGGTATTCTAGTCAAACAGATAAATGAGTGATATTCTGGTCATTTTTTTATTTCTCAATAAATTTTTTTGATCAGGTAAATAAAAAGATTTGAACTAAAAAATGTTCAGATTAGCATCTTATACTATTTGATTGGAATAACTTGGTTAGCACAAAAATAAAAAAGGTATAACAACTTGTATAGACAAGTAAGAAGTACTATTTTGCTTGTCTATACAAGTTGTTATATGTCTATTCCTCACTACAAGCAACTTCATCAGTTGCTAAAACAGCAGATTCTGACTGGGACTTTTCAGGAAGGAACTCTTCTGCCTTCAGAAAACGAGTTATGTGCCACACATCATATCACACGTGCAACGGTCAGGCAGGCTTTGGACGAACTGGTGAAAGAAAAACTAATCTATAAACACAGAGGCAAGGGAAGTGTAGTAAGTCAACAACGAAAGAGCTTAGGTCTACTTTCATTTAAAGGATTTTCAGAGGTAGTAGGAGCCTCCCATACTTCTGTAAATACAGAGATATTGCATAAGCCTACTATACAACCCTGGCCAGAAGATTTCTTTTATCCTTTATCAGAGCGGGAGATTGAAGTAGGCTGTATCTATTTGGAAAGGCTTCGATTGGCTGATAACCACCCGGTGATGCTCGAATATACCTATATCCCTACTAGTGATCTCTCTGGCTTTCTGGAATATAATTTAGGTAAAGATTCTTTGTTTGAAACACTGCATGTGCATTACAATCTGGATATTATCAATGTTGAACAGGATATAAGGGCGATTGTAGCAGATAAAAATACTGCTGATCAATTAGGTCTTATGACCGGAGCGCCTATTCTACATATTTATCGACGTTATGGTACAAATCGTGCCGATTTCTATATATACAGTTCCTTATATTGTAACACTACTCATTATGCATTGAGTAATAGTTTTGATTCATAGATAACTATTTATTAACCAATTTACTTGTTATGGATAAAATCACTGAACTCGCCAAAATGATAGATCATTCGCTGTTGCATCCAACTATGACAGACGAAGATCTGAAAAAAGGATGTGAACTCGCCAAAGCCTATCACACAGCATCTGTTTGTATTAAACCGTATGCTGTAAAACAGGCGGCAGCCTGGCTTGCAGGATCGGATGTACTGGTTTGCACAGTTATTGGCTTTCCGCATGGGAACAGTACAACAGCAATAAAGGTGGCAGAGACGGAAAAAGCCTGTCTGGATGGAGCTACTGAAATTGATATGGTGGTTAATATAGGTAAAGTACTCAGCCATGACTGGGCATATATATCAGATGAAATCAAACAAATTCACGATACCTGTACTACCCATAATGCCATCCTGAAAGTAATATTTGAAAATGATTTTCTGCCAGATGATTCCTATAAGATTAAACTATGTGAAATATGTAGTGAAATTGGAGTTGAGTTCATCAAAACATCAACCGGATATGGCTATGTAAAACAGGCAGATGGTAGCTATAATTACAAAGGAGCAACTGAACATGACCTGAAACTTATGCGTGAACATGCATCTCCTCAGGTACAGGTAAAAGCTGCTGGTGGTATACGTACATTGGATGAACTACTAAAAGCAAAAGAACTGGGCGTAACCCGTATAGGCGCTACAGCTACAGTAGCTATGCTGGAGGAAGCGAAGAAACGTTGGAACATACAAACCGATGAATCTGTTAGTACATCCTTTGCTGGTGAGACAAAGGGGTATTAACAAAGTTGTTTATAGTATAAGGGGTATAGAGCAGAGTGTCAAACTCTGCTTTTGTTTTTAGAAGCGTAACAACAGGAGAAATAGTTATTAGTATGAACTCGTATTGTATGTTTGGTTTGCTAGATGAAAATATGTTTCTTTGAGCACTTCCTGTTTTAAAGTCTGATGAATATAGGATAATAATAGGGAGCTTTATACTAAACTGAAAATTGAATTAAAAACCACCACTACCAACTATGAAAAGACATATTCCTAATATTTTTACATGTGGAAACTTGTTTTGTGGATGTGTGGGTATAGTTCAGGTTTTTCAGAATGATCTTATTTCTCAGACTAATCTTAACTTTGCCGCCTATATGATTGGGTTGGCCGCAGTGCTTGACTTCGGCGATGGATTTGCTGCCCGGATACTTAAATCACATTCAGCGATAGGTAAAGAGTTAGATTCATTGGCTGATTGTGTCACATTTGGAGTTCTACCAGGAATAATGTTATATAAACTCTTGCAGCGAAGCCTAATGAATAATGATTATAGCCTGGAATTGTTTATTGTACTGCCCTACATTGCATTCCTGATTACCATATTCTCTGCCTTAAGACTTGCTAAGTTTAATGTAGACACCCGCCAGACAGATTCATTTATAGGAGTGCCTACACCTGCCAATGCATTATTTGTAGGAGCATTGCCACTCATTTTGTGGCAACATCCTCAGTGGAGTACCTATATCCTTAATCCGATTGTGTTATGTGGCTATATATTGATAATGAGTTTTCTGATGACTTCAGAAATTCCTTTATTTGCCTTAAAATTCAAAGATTTTTCTATAGCTAATAATAAAGTCCGTTACCTGTTCCTGCTACTTTCCCTTAGTTTAATTATTTTCCTGCAGTTTGCGGCACTTCCATTAATCATTGTTTTGTATATCCTTCTTTCTTTGATTAAATTCTAAAATCACATAAAAAGTCACAGGAATGTCCTTTTTACAATACAGAGCCCTGTTTTAATCCTCTTTTTTTAACAAACCCATCACTTTTATTACTTATAAGAGTTTATTTCCAATTCGCAACCTTTTTCTTTAGTTAAATAGGAAATACAATTCATTTTCAAATATTTAGTTTCTCCTACTCATCATTTTACCCTATAAAACCATAGGCGTATTTCTAACTCTGGAACTTATTCTTATAGTTTTAACAGGGCATAATGGCAAAATTACAAGTTGAGGCCATATACTGGTTTTACATTTTCACTCTTAGGCGTACTTATCTTCAAAGGTGCGAATCAAATTTCTTCGCCACAAGTATGTACTAGTGTTAAACAGATGTAAACAGATATTCTCATGCAGGAAAAATTGCTAATAATCCAGACAGAAAGCTCAGTTATAAAAACATTCGAGGCGGTATTGGGAAGTGAATACAAACTTATTGTAAAAAATGATGGCCTCGAAGCTATAGACTGGCTGGAAAAAGGAAACCACACTGATCTGATTATTGCAGATGCAGGTATGCCTTACTTGAACAGTGTCGATTTTATTAAAGAGTTACGCTCTAATATTGCTCATAGAAATACTCCTATTCTAATTTTGTCAGATCTTGATAAAGTTACAGAGCGCAATTTATATATACATGCTGGTGCCACAGACTTTACGATCAAGCCCTTATCCAAATCTCAGTTAAAACAACGTATACGCCAATTACTTGGGAAATCTACTATTGACTCCCAGGATGTCCTTCTGGCCAGCTAATTATATTTTCACTTTATAATAGCTAATAGAGTAAGTGTCTGGTTGGAATAGCTTTGCACTTACTTTTATATACAATCAGTCCCTTTACAAAAATTTTGTTCACTCTCTATTTTCACAGCTATGAAAACCAGTATTGCTATTGTTCTTATCCTTATTACTGCTGTTGCCTGTACCTCTGTAGACCCTGCTCATAGTGGCAAAAAGGCTTATGCTGCCAAAGCACCCAGAAATAAGTCTGCCTGGAAATAATAGTTTACAGGTTTGATAATTGGGGAAGCCTTCCCTGTAGGCCTCCTGTATGAACGGAGATAATGATATCTCCTCGTTTAAATCTACCCTGCAGGATAAGGTCTTCTACTCCAGCAAGCATTTTGGCTGTATAAACCTGGTCAATCAGGAAGTTATTTTCCTGTTCGAAGCGATGAATGAAAGAAAGTAATTCAGGAGTAGTTTTGGCATATCCACCAAAATGGTAGCTTGTCTCAAGATGCCAGTTTCTAAACGTAGGAACCGGCTGATCTTCCTGTAAATAATACTGTGAGAGTAATTCCTGAATATCGCTTTTCAGAAAGTCGCCTCCTTTTAATACAGGTATGCCCAGACATGTATTCTTGCCCTCCAGTCCTGCAATCAAGCCCGCTACAGTCCCACCCGTTCCACAGGCACAGCTAACATAATCAAAGGGGATATTTATTTCCTGAATAATTTCGGTGCAACCTTTCACTGCTAATGCATTACTACCACCTTCGGGAATCATGTAAAATGAACCATAGTGCTCCTGAATCTTCTTAAATAACTCTGATTTATCCTTTAAACGATATTCTTCTCTCGGCCAGAACTCCAGTTGCATATGACAGATTTGAGCAAACTGAAGAGTTGGAGACAACTGAGTAATTTCCTGACCTCGTATAATACCAACTGTTTCAAACCCAAATAAAGAACCCGCAGCGGCTACTGCATAGAGGTGATTGGAGTAAGCCCCTCCAAATGCTAGCAATGTTTTATATCCCTGTTCTTTTGCACATTGTAAATTGTATTTTAATTTTCTCCATTTATTCCCTGATATTTGTGGGTCGATCAGATCGTCACGTTTAATTAGCCATTGTACCCCAGCTTTTTCGGCCACAGCACTATAAATAGGTTGAATGGGTGTAGGTCTTTTATGAAACAGCTCTTCTGGCATAAGTTAGAGGTCTTGTAGAATGAATTGCAGTATACTAATTGCAAAGAAAACTGATTTTTACGATTGAGTTAATAATCTATTTTAATGAAGCAAAAACATGAACAGTGATTTTAGTGAAAATAATGAGTTAAATGAAGATGGGGATTTGTATGAACATTATCGCATTGTAGTGGATAAAGGGCAGTCCTTAGTACGAATAGATAAGTTTTTGATGGATCGCATTCCGAATGCTACACGTAATAAAGTACAACAGGGAATCGAAGCAGAATCTGTTAAAGTCAATGATAAAGTTGTCAAATCAAGCTATAAGATTAAGCCATTGGATGTAATAACTGTATCATTACCTGAGCCTCCACGGGATACAGAAGTTATTCCGGAAAATATTCCGCTGAATATTGTCTATGAAGATAACGAATTATTGGTTATCAATAAACCTGCCGGCATGGTAGTACACCCAGCATACCAGAACTGGACAGGCACATTAGTAAATGCGTTAGCTTATCACTTTCAAAATCTACCCACTACACAAAATGGGGAAGGCCGGCCAGGTTTGGTACATCGCATTGATAAAGATACTTCAGGGCTTATGGTTGTTGCAAAGACAGAGTTGGCAATGGCCCATCTGGCCCGGCAGTTCTATGATCATAGTATTGAACGAACTTATTATGCAATGGTGTGGGGCGAGGTCAATCCACCCGAAGGAACAGTTAATGTTAATCTGGGTCGCAGTCCCAAAGACCGACGGGTTGTAGCTGCATTTCCAGACAGTGATATTGGTCGCCATGCAGTTACTCATTATAAAACTCTCAAGGCATTACGCTATATCTCGCTAGTACAATGTAACCTGGAAACCGGACGAACACATCAGATACGTGCCCATATGCAATACATAGGACATCCTTTGTTTAATGATGAAACCTATGGAGGGAATAGAATACTTAAAGGAACAACCTTTACCAAATACAAACAATTTGTAGAGAATTGTTTTAAACTTTTACCACGACAGGCTCTTCATGCCAAATCATTGGGTTTCCAACATCCCAAAACCCGTCAATGGATGCAATTTGATAGCGAACTACCCGAAGACTTCTTATCTGTTCTTGAAAAATGGGAAAAATATGTAAATACACAGGAGTAAGACGTAATAAAATAGTCTCTGTCTATGCCATATTTTTAATAAAATGAAGAAACTTTTTCACTTTGTTTATCGTTCACACATCAACCTAGTATGAACGCCAATAAAAGTGTTTTAGCTAATTTGTTAGGCGAGCAACGGTTTTTCCCTCTGGAAAACGTGTAAAAGTTCAGATTTAAATTGCAGGAATCTTATTCTTTGGCTACTTTGCATACATTTTCCATACGGATCTAGACCCATTAGTGAATTCATTCTCAGTTATTAACATATAAAATTTCTTTTTCTAGTGATTATACTTGCTTTTTTCTTTGCCCACTGGTATATCTCATTATTTTGCCAGACGTTTTTTTTGCATCGGTATGCTGCGCATAAAATGTTTACCATGAATATGTTCTGGGAGAAGTTTTTTTATCTTCTTACATACGTATCGCAAGGGTCTTCATTTTTAAGTCCAAGAGGGTATGCTATTCTGCACCGGATGCATCATGCGTATAGTGATACCGATAAGGATCCTCACTCTCCACATCATACCGAGAATGTTTTTACAATGATGTGGAAAACAAAAGATATTTATAACGATTACGTAAATTTCCGTAAAGACCCTGAGCCTCAGTTTGATCGTAATTATCCTTACTGGAAAGCACTAGAAAATATTGGAGACTCATGGCCTTCTCGCATTGCATGGGGGACATTTTATGTATTAGTTTACATTGCTGCTTTTATATGGTTGGATATGCATTGGGCATTTTTCTTCCTGCTACCTATCCATTTTCTGATGGGACCCGTACATGGAGCTATTGTAAACTGGAGCGGTCACAAGTACGGTTATTCAAATTTCGATAATCACGATAAGTCTAAAAATTCTCTGATAATGGATGTGTTGATGATGGGAGAGTTATTTCAGAACAACCATCACAAACTGCCTAATCGTCTGAACTTTGCTGCTAAGTGGTTTGAATTTGATCCAACGTATCCCATTATAAAGGTATTGAGCTGGTTAAAGATTATTCAGCTAAAGCCTGTAAAAGTAAAAGCTTAATATATGAAAGCCCTGATGAATTCAGGGCTTTTTTTATAGAGTTGATCTATTTCTATGATTCGGTTTCTATAGTAACTTTAATTCGTTTGATGCGTTTGGTATCTGCGGAAAGGACTGAGAATATCCAGTCTTTATACCGTACTTTTTCACCTGCAAGTGGTAACCTTGTAAATAACTCCAGTAATAATCCTCCCAGTGATTCACTATCTCCCCGAACTTCATCAAAGATTTCTGAATCTATCTCCAGGATTTTAAAAAAGTCATTCAAAAGAGTTTTGCTTTCAAAAACATAGGTATTTGTGTCAATTTGAGTGAAAGATTTCTCTTCTTCGTCAAATTCATCCTGAATATCTCCCAGAATCTCTTCAATGATATCCTCCATTGTGATGAGTCCGGATGTTCCACCATACTCGTCAACAACAATCGCTATATGAACACGACGGATCTGAAAGTCATATAATAAGTCATCTATCCGTTTGTTTTCGGTAATAAAGTAAGGTGTACGAAGAAAATGTTTCCAATCGAAGTATTCATCCTTATCAAGATAAGGTAGAAGATCTTTAATATATAGAATGCCTGCAATCTCATCAATAGTGTCGTTATATATAGGGACACGAGAATAACCTGACTTATTTATCTTGTCCATGAGTTCATGAAAATCCAGACCCATCGGAAATGCAGTAATGTCCAGACGAGGACGCATGATTTGTTTTGAAGGAATTGTACTGAAGTTTACAATTCCTTGTAGAAACTGCTTTTCATTTTCTGTAGTCGAAGATGTATCTGTTTCCAGCACATGAGTAAGTTCATCTGCGGATATCTTATATCCTTTCTTATGAAGCGAAACCTCTATATAATGTGTTATTTTAAGTAATAGCCATACAAAAGGAAATAACAGGCAGTAGGCTATAAGAATAATATAAGAGGTTGCCTTACCCAATGGAGATTTATTCCATTTGTAAATTTTAGGCAATACTTCCTCAAAAAAGATAACAACAAAACTTATAAGAAAAATTAGTACTATTTTGGTGAAAATACCAATCGCATAAGAACCCTGTGTATACCAGACCACATAAATAAGTAAAATACTAAGAGCTATTGTTAGCAAATAGTTTGCGAGGACTAGAACAGCCAGAAGGTGTTTAGACTTACTAAAAAGATGATTAAGAAAAGGAGGGAGGCTGAGTGAAGATCTAAGATCGTTCTTTTGATTTGTGTTTGTCAGGGACGAAAATAATGTCTCAACATTTGAGAAGAGTGAAGAAAGAAACAGAAAAAGTATGAGTAGAACAACTGTAGATACATAAAAAGCAGATAAGGTGCTTGCTATATTGAAAGCAAACACCCCATACGATAAAGGATCGTCCGTATCTGTACTATTTTCCAAAGACGTAAAAAAACGTTTGTAGAAATGATTGAAATAGTCAAATGTATTCTGAACATAAAGTGCTCAGAATACTTGTTGATGAGTATTTGTAGTAAATATGAGGCTACAATCGGTCTTTTACAAACTATTTAGTAGTTAGAATGGCAAATCGTCATCACCATCACCCGCTGGAGGTAGAGGAGGATCTATTTCTTTCGTAGTTGCCTGTGGTGTATACGTATTTCCAGAACCAGATGAATTACCACCAGAAGAATATCCGGAACCTCCCTGATCGCCTCCTTCACGGGAACCAAGCAGCGTAAAATCAGTACCTAGTACATCTAAAGAATAACGATCTTTGCCATCTTTATCCTGATAAGTGCGTACACTAAGTTTGCCTTCTACAAATATCTGAGTGCCTTTGCGTACATATTTTTCAACAACATCAGCTTTTTGATTCCAGAACTCTATTCTAAACCACTCTGTTTTCTCATGTCTTACACCATTCCGATCTGTGTATGCATCATTAACAGCAATAGAAAAGTTAACCACTTTACGATCGGGACTTAGTTGACGGATTTCTGGGTCACGACCTACATTGCCGATTAATGTGATTTTGTTGTAACTCGCCATGTCAATACGATTAATTTAGTTTAATGAAAATCCAATGACAAAACAATAAAGAAAACCAGAAAAGAAAAAATATAAAAAATGACTTTATTGTTTTTGTAGCCTTAATCAGTTAAAACTAGCTAAAAAAAATGTTCACTCAAATACTTGTTTATTAAAATAGGCTTGGGAAGTTGTTCTACTTCTTCTAGTGTATAAAATGTCAGACCTTCCTGTACCGGAGGTAGAGTCTCCAGTTGTATATGCCAGAAACGAGCTTCGATATGCTGATGACTTAATAAATGTGTATATACTTTTTGGGGTTCTTTAACAGTGTAGACAGTATCAGATAAATCCAGATTATGCTGTTTTAATAAATCCTCTGTGTCTATAATACTGTCATTTTCACTCAACCAAAAATCGTACAATCCCTGCCAAATATCTTTACCCGCTCTCAATCGCATTGCAATACGGTCATGAATATGAAAGACTATGTAATGAAAGAAACGATTTTTTATAACGGTTTTTTTACTTTTTATAGGAAGGATGTTTTGACGTCCTGTGAGAAACGCTTCACATTCCTGCTGAAAAGGACATAATAGACAATCGGGAGAAGAAGGTGTACACTGAATAGCTCCAAACTCCATAATAGCCTGATTATATAAATCTGGACTATCTGACGAAATAAGCTGGTTTGCTAATGTTGAAAATATGGTTTTGGCTTTGGTGGTAGCAATATCTGTTTCCAGACCATACAATCGGGCTAGTACCCGGAACACATTACCATCCAATACAGCTACAGATTCTTTGAAAGCAAAAGAAGCGATGGCTGCCGCTGTGTAAGGGCCAATCCCTTTTAGTTTTACTAAATTGATATATGAATTAGGGAATGATCCATTGTGTTGATTTACAATGACTTTAGCTGTCTCCTGCATGTTTCTTGCCCGAGAATAATAACCCAGCCCTTGCCATAATCGTAATACTTCCTGCTCTGGTGCTGCTGCTAAATCAAATATAGTTGGAAACGATTTTACAAAATTTTCATAATAAGGCAGTCCCTGTTTCACCCGAGTTTGTTGTAGAATTATTTCTGACAACCATATTTGATATGGATCATTTGTATGACGCCAGGGAAGATCTCGTTTATGGTACTCGTACCATTCAATAAGACGAGAAGCAAATGTGTCTTGGATAATCAATGATAAAAATAATTAAAGTCCTTTTTCGTTATAATGTATAAAAGCCTAAAATTGTTCAAAATCTTTAAAGGTAATAGTATGTGGTTTACTTTTCCTGTAAAATAAGTATATATTTAGGTAGAAGGGAATTGTAACAGAAGTGATGTAGTATTTGCCTCAAAATTAAATGATTATAAACAGTATATAATTTTTATTATAAGATACAATATATTAATTTTGCAACGTTTGATACAACCTAAATCGTCAATGAATCTATAAATAGTGCAAACTCTTAACCAGTTTATCACAGTGACTAAAGCAGAAGTAATTACAGAAATCGCCGAAAAAACCGGTATTGACAAGGCTGACATCGCCCAAGCAGTAGAATCTTTTATCTCCGTTGTGAAAAACTCAATGGCTGAAGGTGAAAATATCTATATCCGTGGTTTTGGTAGCTTTGTGAATAAGAAAAGAGCCAAGAAAGTAGCTCGCAACATCTCTAAAAACACAGCTATGATCATTGATGAACATTTCGTTCCATCATTCAAGCCTGCTAAAGATTTTGTTGAGCAGATTAAGACTAGTAAAAAGATAAAAGTATCTGCTAACTAATCTGAAGAGATTTTTCGGCTTACTTTTATATTTTAAGTTTATAAATACTACGGCAAACTAGACTCATTACCGTAATAGCCATATACTCATTGTAATACTGAACTTGTGTTACAATGAGTATATGGCATTTTTTTATTAGACACGGACGGGATGCATTGGTATTGTCAGGAATGATTACCAACTTTGTCGTTGGTTATATATTATATGTTATGAAGAAATCTCAGATTATTTCGATTGTTATTGCTGTTGTTGCTATAGGAGTGTTGTATAGCTTACCTAAAGTAATTGTAAGCGACAAAGACAAGAAAATAGATCGCAAGCCAACAGGGCAGCAGGCTGAGGCTGTTACTGCAGAGTCTTCACATAATCAGTCATTGTCAGCAGAACAGGCGAGTGTTATAAAAAATCTGACAAATCAATATAAAAATAGCACGGATAAAGAAAAAAAGATTATTTTTGCGGATTCTTTAGCTGGCATATATCGAAAAGCAATGATTTTTGATAGTGTTGCAGTATATCGTGAGTTGATTGTTGGACTGGAGCCTTCCGAAAAAAATCTGCTAAGTGCTGCTGATGCCTGTTATGATGCATTCTTTTTTGTGACAGATGCTGGAAAGGTAGAAATTTATGGAGAGAAGGCTCGGGGATATTATCAGAAAGTTCTGGATAGAAACCCAAAGCAATTAAATGCAAAAGCTAAAATGGCAGTTACATATGCTAACTCTGCTTCTCCTATGCAAGCAATTGCTATGTTGAGAGAAGTTATTGCAGAAGATCCAAAAAATGAACAAGCGTTGTTCAATTTAGGATTGCTTTCTATCCGTTCAGGTCAGTATGATAAGGCTGTTGAGCGATTCAAAGAAGTATTAAAAAATAATCCTGTTAATCTGCAGGCTAAATTATACTTAGGAATAAGTTATGCAGAACTGGGAGATAAAGCTAGTGCCAGACAATTTTTAGAAGAAGCTAAATCTGGTACAGACGATGTAATGATATTAAATGCTGCTGATGAGTATTTAAAAGAACTGGAAGCAGCTAAGTAATATCTATTGATCTTTAGGATATCTGATTCTAAAAAATATTGAAGATCTTTTATCATATTTATTCACTTTAAAATATTTTACAATTATGCCCTGCGGAAAAAAAAGAAAGAGACACAAGATTGCTACACACAAAAGAAAAAAACGCCTTAGAAAAAACAGACATAAGAAGAAGTAATTCTTCACAAGACTTCCCGCTAGCTAGATAGTTATCGGGAAGTCTTGTTTCAGACTTTTCTAAATATACCGGTGAGATTATATAATTGTACGTCAGGAAAATAATACTGCTTTATTGATCTGGATAAATATAGGTCATAGCAGACGAAACGCATCGGGTTATCAGGTAAACTCCATAGTAGTTTAATTAATAAGAGTTTTATCCTTTGATTTCCTACATTGATCTGTCAAACAGTAAACTAACTTAGAAAGTTGATAACTCTATATTTCGTAAAGGTAAATTGGCGCGTATACAAACTGCCGCGTCTGCTCCTGAAAAGAAATTTTACAGAATGCTAACTTGTTAAAGTTTGGTTTGAACAGTTTATTAGAACAGATCTATTATTCGAAAAAATTAAAAACACAGTATATATTGCTAAATCTATCCTTATAAGAAGGAAATAGTACTATGCCACTGTTGTTTTACATGTATGTTTTCATATTCTGACAAAGTTAATTACAGTAAACTCTTTTAGTGGCCATCTAAATCCCCATATTGCCATCAGAGTTAATTGTTTTCCACGTACATTAGCTTACTCTACGGTATTATTCTGTATCGATTTTCTGTTTGTTTATTACTGACAGTAGGTCGCATTGGTCATTCAAAAAAATTACAACGTTGAGTAACGAATTAGTTATCAATTCCACTGAAAAAGGTGGGAGGATAGCTCTTTTAAGAGACAAACGAATTGTAGAGTACCATATTGAAGAGAGCGAAAACCAGTTTACAGTAGGTGATATCTATTTGGGTACTGTGCGTAAAATATCGCCAGGTTCAAATGCAGCCTTTGTGGATATTGGACATGAAAAGGATGCTTTCCTGCATTATCAGGATTTAGGTCCCAACTTTTCTTCATTGCACAAACTAACACAAGATGTCATTGCAAAGCGTATCAATGGTACACGTTTAAATGGTGTACAATTAGAGGCTGAAATTGACAAGTTTGGTAAAATTTCGCAGGTACTTACTAAGAACGCACCTATTCTGGTGCAGGTCGTAAAAGAGCCAATTTCAACCAAAGGCCCGCGACTCTCCTGTGAGTTGTCTCTGGCGGGTAGGTATATTGTATTGGTACCATTTTCCAATTCTGTTAATATTTCTAAGAAAATCACGAACAAGCAGGAGCGTCAAAGATTAGCTCGTTTGCTGAATTCTATCAAACCACAAAACTTTGGCATCATTGTACGTACAGTGGCCGAAAGTAAAGAAGTGGCAGAACTGGATCGTGATTTACAGAACTTGATGGAGAAATGGGAAAATGGGATGAAGTTATTACGGGAAGCTAAACCCCGTGAAAAAATAATAGGAGAGATGAATCGAGCGTCTTCTATGCTGCGGGATATGCTCAACGAAAGTTTTGATAGTATTACAGTGGATGATAAGGACGCTTATGAAGATATCCGAACCTATATCCACACTATTGCCCCTGAAAAAGAAAAGATTGTAAAACTTTACAGTGGTAAAAATAAGATATTTGAGCAGTTTGGAATTGAGAAGCAGCTCAAGTCAATCTTTGGCCGGTCGGTAAGTCTACCAGGTGGAGGATATCTCATTATTGAGCATACCGAAGCTATGCATGTGATAGATGTGAACAGTGGTAGTCGCTCAAACACCGAAGCTGACCAAGAAGCTACAGCTGTTAATACTAATATTGAAGCTGTAAAAGAAATTGCTCGGCAACTAAGAGTACGTGATATGGGAGGGATCATTTCTATTGATTTTATTGACATGAAAAAGGCAGAAAACAAACGCCTGATTTATGAAAAAATGAAAGAAGAGATGCAAAGTGATCGATCCAAGTTTACAATTCTACCTTTGACAAAGTTTGGTGTAATGCAGATAACACGTCAGAGAGTAAGGCCGGAGCTTCACATTTCTACAGGAGAGACCTGCCCTACTTGTGGCGGTACTGGTAAGGTAGGACCAACCATTCTGTTGACAGACCAGATTGAAAGCAATTTGGAATATATTATCACACGGCAGAATGAAAAGCATATTATTCTTACAGTTCACCCCTATCTACATGCTTATTTCACAAACGGACTTCCTTCCAGACGAATGAAATGGTTTTTCCGGTATAAAACCTGGATTAAGATTGTTAAAGATTCTTCTTTAGGAATTACCGAATATAAGTTTGTAAATAAATTTGGCGATGACATAGAAATCATACCATAAGCAGACCAGAAATAAAAAAGCATTGTGTCTAGACACAATGCTTTTTTATTTCCGGCCAAAGATATGTCAGAACTTTAAAACTTAACTCCAAGGTCAAGAGAAAACATACTATTACGAACCTTTACGAAATCATTTACACGATCACTGCCATTTTTTACATTATTACCCAGTGCATTTACAAGACCACGATTATAACTCAAACCAAAGAATACTGCGGTATTTGTTCCCATTATAAGTTCGCTACCTGCTCCCAATAACAACCCGGCATCAGCAGGGCGAAAGGCGTTTTTTCCATTCACAGAGTTATAGATATAGTTTGTAGGTTTATCTAAAGGCTTCTCTGCCAATTTAGCATCAAGAGTTCCTCCAATTAAGAAGTAAATTTTCATGTCTGTAGCAATTTCATTGGTAAAAAACTTTAGAGCTACAGGTATTTGCAAATACTGCATATTATATACACTGGAAAGATTTGTACCTTTTACAGTTCCTTCTATACCAGAGCGTTTTACAGTATACCATAATCCTGTATGGAAGGCATAATTATCTGCAAAGAAAAAATCCATAACAGGACCTGCACTAAAACGCAAACCAGAACCATTTTTACCTACTACATCATAATCGCCTTCCGTAACAGCAGAGTTAAATGCAACAGCTGGTGAGAATTTAAAGCCCAATTTTACCTGAGAGAATGCCTGCACAGACAAAAAAGCGGCGAAAAAAAGTAATGCAATTTTTTTCATAATTTTGTACGTTTTCTAGCTTATTATAAAGCGGGTTTTGTTTAGAAAAAGATACTACTTTAATTTGAAAGAATTTTATAGTTTACTTAGACTCCAGACCTATACAACTGAATAGCTTGTAGCACAATTGTTTATCTCTTTATGTCAATCAGTTAGCTGCAAGTTTACATATTCCCACCGCAAAATCATAAAATTTTATTACTCATAAATCGTCTTATCACTGAAATGAACGACAGAAAATTGCTAAAAAGTATAATTGCTGTATTGTTCCTGCTTGCTGCATGTACATCAAAGGAAGTTTCTCCCATTGTAATTGAACGACTTGACGTAGAAATGATCAATCTTAAAACAAAGGCAGAAATTCAATATTTTTTGGATAAACACAAGAACCTTAAGGAGACATTTTTCTTGTCAGAAGCAGATATGCCAGATTCTGTTCTTGTTGATCGGATTTATCAGACAGTAACTAATCCTGCTTTTCAGAAATTTTACAATGAACTAAATAAGAGTGCCGGCGATTTGGGAGAAGTAAAGACACAATTTGCGGAAGCATTTAGTCAAGTACAGAAACTTTATCCGGATTTTAAGCCGCCTAAAGTCAAAACTGTAATTTCTGGGTTAGGCCATTTTTCAAGAGATGCAGCGGCTTTATCTGTTTCGGATAGTTTGATAGTTATCAGTCTGGACTTTTATGCAGGAGAAAAAGCTACATTCGTACCTAGTGTACCTAATTTTTTACTAAAAAAATATACATTACAGGCACTAGTGCCATCCATAATGAGTGTATTGGCAGAGAAATTTATTGTTACAAATACAGAGGATAAGTCTCTTTTAAATGACATGATTGTTGCGGCCAAGAAGTTGGAGTTTACACATGAGGTAATGCCAGAAACACCAGACAGTTTAATTATTTTTTACACTGAAAAACAATTGAATGACGCTGAAGAACACAAAAATGTAATCTGGGCACATTTTATAAAAGAGAAGCTATTGTATGAAACAAATCATTTTAAAAAAGTAAAATATATAGGAGATCGTCCTTACACAGCCGAAATTGGGACAGATTGTCCAGGCGCAATAGGAAGATGGATAGGATGGCAGATTATAAAAAAATATAGGGGCGAAAATTCAGATGTAACATTGCCAGCTTTACTGAGTAATCCTGATTCTCAGAATATTTTTATGAAGTCGAAGTTTAAAGGCGAATAGATAACTGGAAGCTGGAAATAAGAGAAATATTGGAGATAAGAAATTAATGTTGTAGTTGTTTTATAAAAAGTATTTGAAAAATGGCACGTGGTAATAGAGATGATATCTTGGAAGAAGACAAAAAAAGGAAAGTAAATAAAGCTGGTATAAAAAGTTTTTTGGAGATTTTCAGGTTTGTAAGACCTTACAAGGGGTATCTTATTGTAGGATTAATAAGTTTAGCATTGTCCGCATTAGCTACCTTAGGCTTCCCATTATTAGCCGGAAAATTAGTTGATGCTGCTGACAACAAAGCAGGGGGATATTCCATTAACCAGGTAACTATTGCCTTAATGGGTATATTATTACTAAATGCAATTTTTGCATTTCTAAGAATAAGAACTTTTGCTAACGTTAGTGAAAAATCTTTACGAGATATACGAGTTGCTTTATACGATAAGCTGGTGCATTTATCTATACCTTTTTTTGAAGAACGAAGAGTAGGTGAGTTGACTAGTAGAATAACTTCTGATGTACAGCAGTTACAAGATGTGCTTTCTTTTACATTGGCTGAGTTTCTCAGACAAGCAATTACATTAGTTGTCGGTATTTTATTGTTGCTGGTTTTTTATCCCAAGCTAACACTTTTTATGTTGGCTACTTTTCCAATAATTGTCATAGGTGCAATAATCTTTGGAAGATATATACGAAAACTTTCTAAAAAAACACAGGATAGCCTGGCATATGCCAATACAATAGTTATGGAGACTCTTCAAGGAGTACATACTGTGAAGGCCTATACCAATGAAATGTATGAGACAACTCGTTATTCAAATGCTTTGGCAAAAGTAATCCAGAATGCCTTAAATGGTGCAAAATACAGAGGATTGCTTGTCTCTTTTATTATTTTCGTGGTATTAGGCGGAATTGTTGGAGTAATATGGTATGCCGCTACTTTGTATTCTCAACGAATTATCACAGCCGGTGATCTTATCAGTTTTACTTTATTTACAGGATTTGTTGGGGCTTCTGTCGCAGGCTTGGGTGAAATTTATTCTCAACTACAAAAGACTATCGGTGCATCAGAACGTATAAGAGAGTTACTGGCACAAGAAAATGAACAGACAACTTTTCCTGAAAAAGAAACCTTAAAACAGGTTGGAGATATTGTATTCTCAAATGTACATTTTAGCTATCCAACTCGTCCAGATATTGAGGTTCTCAAAGGGATCACTATTCAGATTCGTAATGGACAGAAAATTGCTTTAGTTGGTCATAGTGGTTCAGGAAAATCAACCATCACCTCTCTTTTATTGAGATATTATCAACCTTCTACCGGAAACATTTCTGTCAGTGGGATTGATATTGAAGCTATAGAACTAAAAGAACTACGTAAACACATTGGTATTGTCCCTCAAGATGTGTTGTTGTTTGGTGGTAGCATAGCTGAAAATATATCATATGGAAAGCCTCTGGCTACTTTAGATGAGATTAAAGACGCTGCACGCAAGGCAAATGCTCTGGAATTCATTGAAAAGTTTCCTGAAGGCTTTAATACAGTTGTAGGAGAGAGGGGAGTGAAGTTATCCGGTGGCCAGCGACAACGCATTGCCATTGCAAGAGCTATTCTCAAAGACCCGGAAATCTTAATTCTGGATGAAGCAACAAGTTCATTAGATGCAGAAAGCGAACGGCTGGTACAAGAGGCATTAGATGAGTTAATGAAAGATCGAACTACGATTATTATTGCACACCGATTAGCCACTATACGAAAAGTAGATTATATTTATGTTATCGGTGATGGCCATATTCAGGAACAAGGAACCCATGACGATCTATCAGAAATGGAAAATGGGATTTACAGCAACTTATTACGTCTTCAATTTGAAATTTCATAAGTAATTGATTGTTAAGTTTTTGATTTAAAACGAAACATGGTGTGCGTAATTTTTTGAAAATTTTTCACTTTTTTTTTGATAAAAATTTGCCTGTAAAGAAAAAGTCGCTACTTTTGCATTCCCTTTCGCAAGGGACATGAATAAGGGGGTGTACCAGAGTGGCCAAATGGGGCAGACTGTAAATCTGCTGACTTATGTCTTCGGTGGTTCGAATCCATCCGCCCCCACTCAATCAGTGCTGAATGAATTTGTAGAATAGTGTAGTTTGAAGATTTTCATTCGAGAATTATCAGTGTTAGTTTAAGCGGGAGTAGCTCATTTGGTAGAGCGATAGCCTTCCAAGCTATAGGTGGCGGGTTCGAGCCCCGTCTCCCGCTCTAGGAAAAGTAGAAGGTAGCTTACTTTCTGCTTTTTCTTTTATGGTCAGGATGCTATTTAGCATCTACTTTAAATTGACTTAGGCCGTCGTAGCTCAGGGGTAGAGCACTTCCTTGGTAAGGAAGAGGTCGTGGGTTCAATTCCCATCGTCGGCTCTGTTAAGTACAATTTTTTTATTAATTATACTTTTATCACATAACTTAAAACGAGGATTTTCAAACATGGCAAAAGAAACGTTTGACCGTTCCAAACCCCACGTAAACGTTGGTACCATCGGTCACGTAGATCACGGTAAAACTACTTTGACTGCTGCTATAACAATGGTGTTGGCAAATAAAGGGTTGGCAGAAAAAAGAGACTTCTCTTCTATTGATAATGCTCCTGAAGAAAAAGAGCGTGGTATCACTATTAACACAGCTCACGTAGAATATCAAACTGTAAATCGTCACTATGCCCACGTTGACTGTCCAGGTCACGCTGACTATGTGAAAAACATGGTTACAGGTGCTGCTCAGATGGATGGTGCTATTCTGGTGGTTGCTGCTACAGATGGTCCAATGCCTCAAACAAAAGAACACATTCTTTTGGCTCGTCAGGTAGGTGTACCTCAGTTGGTTGTGTTCATGAACAAGGTTGACTTAGTTGATGATCCTGAGTTGTTGGAGCTGGTTGAGATGGAAGTTCGTGAGTTGTTGAGCTTCTATAAATTTGATGGAGATAATACTCCAGTTATTCGTGGTTCTGCTCTTGGTGGATTGAATGGTGATCCTCAGTGGGTTAAAACTATCGATGAATTGATGGAGTCTGTAGATTCTTGGATTCCTCTTCCTGTTCGTCTGGTTGATCAACCATTGTTGATGTCTGTAGAAGATGTATTTACTATCACAGGTCGTGGTACAGTTGCTACAGGCCGTATCGAGCGTGGTGTGGTTAACGTAGGTGATGCAGTTGAT
Source organism: Xanthocytophaga flava (assembly GCF_030068545.1). NCBI lineage: Bacteria > Pseudomonadati > Bacteroidota > Cytophagia > Cytophagales > Rhodocytophagaceae > Xanthocytophaga > Xanthocytophaga flava. Next base: position 238,815 of record NZ_JASJOR010000007.1, read on the forward strand.
ATCTTGGGTATGGGTGCTGAAAACCTGAAATCTACAGTTACAGGTGTTGAGATGTTCCGTAAATTGTTGGATCGTGGTGAAGCTGGTGATAACGTAGGTTTGTTATTGCGTGGTGTAGACAAAGATCAAATCCGTCGTGGTATGGTTATTTGTAAGCCAGGTAGTGTAAAGCCTCACGCTAAATTCAAAGCTGAAGTTTATATCCTGAGCAAAGAAGAAGGTGGACGTCATACTCCATTCTTTAATAAATACCGTCCACAGTTCTACTTCCGTACAACTGACGTAACTGGTGAGATCATGCTTCCTGAGAACGTAGAGATGGTTATGCCTGGTGATAACATTACTATTGAAGTACAGTTGATCAATACCATCGCTATGGAAAAAGGTCTTCGTTTCGCGATTCGTGAAGGTGGACGTACCGTAGGTGCTGGTCAGGTAACTGAAATCTTAGACTAATTAATTGATTTGATTGGAATGCCTTCTCATAGCTTTTGAGGAGGCATTTTTATTTCTCTGTTTTTAGAAAAATAAAAAAAAGAGTTTACAATAATCGTGCTTTATTTTGTTTTTCTAAATCAAATGCATATCTTTGCAGTCCGTTTTTCTGGATACCATACACACGGGTGTAGTTCAAGGGTAGAATAGCGGTCTCCAAAACCGTTGATGGGAGTTCGAATCTCTCCACCCGTGCCCTTAATATAGTTCAGCAATCAATACAGGAAATGAAAAAGTTTTTCGCGTTTATCAAAGATTCTTTTGTAGAAGTAAAGGAAAATGTATCCTGGCCAAAGTACTCTGAAGTGCAAGCGAATGCTACTTTGGTATTGGTTGCTTCGTTATTGTTTGCATTAGTGATTGGCTTGGTTGATTTTGGATTTAGAGAGGCTATGCAAAAGATTTATCAATCGGTTTTTAGTAATTAATCACGAAAAACGTATTTTTTCCGATGAGTGAGTTAAAGTGGTATGTACTCCGAGCTGTGGCCGGACAAGAAAAGAAAATTAAGTCTTATCTTGAAACTGAAATTGCACGGCATAATCTGTCAGACCACATTTCTCAAGTAATAATACCTTCTGAAAAAGTGTACGAGATAAGAAATGGAAAGAAGAAGGTACGGGAAAAAAACACATTGCCTGGTTATGTGATTATTTCCGCAAATGTTGAACATCCAGAAGTAATGCATACTATTACAGGGATTCCAGGTGTATTAGGTTTCTTAGGGAATGAGAATAAGCCTGGAACGTCAAGTAAAATACCTGTTCCTCTTCGCCAATCTGAGATAAATCGTATCTTAGGCAAGATGGATGAGGAGGCTGAGCAGGGCGAAAAGCTGGAAACTCCGTTTATAGTTGGAGAGACAGTTTTAGTAATGGATGGTCCATTCAAATCTTTTAAAGGTACGGTGGAGGAGGTTTTTGAAGAAAGGAAAAAGCTCAAAGTAATGGTGAAGATCTTTGGTCGGAACACCCCTGTTGAGCTTAGCTATGTTGAAGTGGAGAAAGAAGAGTAGTATAAAAGATTGTTTGGGTATTGTTTGACTGTTACGCCTCAATATATAAGAAGAAAAAAGATTTCATATCTAATCTTTCAACCTTCTTTTGCAGTGCACTAAACATGTGAGCTTCCAACACATAAGGTAGTGCGAAGTTAGAGAGTTTAATAAAGGAGTGTGACCTTCTTGTTTAAAAGTGATTCTCTTAGCATTTATGATGCGAATCAGTATGTTCCTATTCGCTTAAAACTTATTTCAAAAAAATGGCAAAGGATATTGCTGGATACTTGAAACTGCAGGTAAAAGGAGGACAGGCAAACCCTGCACCGCCAATTGGCCCTGCATTAGGTAGTAAAGGTATCAATATCATGGAGTTTTGCAAGCAATTCAATGCAAGAACTCAAGATAAAATGGGACAAGTAGTTCCTGTTTTGATTACTTACTACACTGATAAATCTTTCGAATTTGTTCTTAAAACTCCTCCTGCAGCTGTATTGCTAATGGACGCTATTAAGATACAAAAAGGTTCTGCTGAACCTAACCGTAAAAAAGTAGGCTCCGTTACTTGGGAACAGGTAAAGAAGATTGCCGAAACAAAGATGCCTGATTTAAATGCTTTGACAATTGAGTCTGCAATGAAAATGATTGCAGGAACTGCGAGAAGTATGGGTATTACGGTTTCAGGAACAGCTCCCTGGGAAAGTTAATTTAAATTTTATATAAACGGAAGAATTACCGCAATCTTCTGGAAAACCTGAAAATAATGGGAAAGTTAACTAAAAAACAAAAGGAAGCACGGTCTAAATACGATTTGAGCAAAGCGTACTTGTTAGCGGAAGCTGGAAAAATTGTAAAAGACATTACTTATACTAAGTTTGATGCTTCTGTTGATATTGATATTCGTTTGGGTGTAGATCCTCGGAAAGCCGACCAAATGGTTCGTGGGACAGTTGCTCTGCCACATGGAACAGGAAAAGAAGTTAGAGTATTAGTACTTTGCCCTCCTGATAAAGAAGCAGAAGCAAAAGAAGCTGGTGCAGACTACGTTGGTTTGGATGAGTACATTTCTAAGATTGAAGGAGGATGGACTGATGTCGACGTAATTATTACTATGCCAACAGTAATGGCTAAAGTAGGTAAATTAGGTCGTGTGTTGGGTCCAAGAGGTTTAATGCCGAATCCTAAGTCTGGAACTGTAACGATGGAAGTTGGAAAAGCAGTGAAAGAAGTGAAAGCCGGTAAAATTGACTTTAAAGTAGATAAAACCGGAATTGTACATACCAGTATTGGTAAAGTTTCTTTCTCTCCTGAGAAGATTGCTGAAAACCTTCAGGAATTGATGAATACAATCATGAGATTAAAGCCATCTTCAGCAAAAGGAACCTATGTGCAGTCAGTTTATATCTCGAGTACAATGAGCCCGGGCGTCCAAATTGACAAAACCAGTATTCAAGGTTTGTAATTGCAAGCCTTCTGATGTTAAACTATTTGATGACGATTAACCGTCGAGCTATAACATGACACGCGAAGAAAAAGCGGTTATTATTCAAGAATTAACCGAAAAATTTCAAGAGAAGCCTTTCTTTTATATCATGGATGCCTCTGGCATGACCGTGGCACAAGTAAATGCTTTTCGTCGTATGTGCTTTGATAAAGGTATTGAATACCGTGTGGTAAAAAATACTCTCATCAGAAAAGCACTGGAACGTATTGAAGGAGATTTTACTCCTTTTAATGATACTGTACTGACAGGATTTTCTGGAGTTCTGTTCTCAAATGAGTCAGGTAAAGCACCTGCTACTTTGATTAAAGAGTTCCGTAAGAAATCTGGAAAAGATAAGCCTGTTTTTAAAGGAGCTTCTGTTGATGCAAGTCTTTTCATTGGCGAAAGTAGCCTGGAAACTCTGTATACACTGAAGTCTAAAAACGAACTTATCGGAGAAATCGTTGGCTTACTACAATCTCCTGCCAAAAATGTTGTATCTGCTCTGCAAAGTGGTGGAAACAAACTGGCTGGTATTGTCAAAACTCTTCAGGAAAGAGAAGGATAAAGCTACAGTATCTAGCCTGAAGTTTCAGGTATTTAAAATTATCTATCAATTAAATCATTCACTATTAATTTTATAAAACAATGGCAGATTTGAAAGCATTTGCTGAACAGTTGGTTAACTTGACTGTTAAAGAAGTAAACGAATTAGCTCAGATTCTGAAAGATGAGTACGGTATCGAACCTGCTGCTGCAGCAGTTGCTGTTGCTCCTGCGACTAGTAACGAGAATGCTCCTGCTGAAGTTGCAAAAACAGCTTTCGATGTGATCCTGAAAAATGCAGGTGCTAACAAGCTGCAAGTTGTTAAATTAGTAAAAGACCTAACTGGTCTGGGTTTGAAAGAAGCTAAAGATTTAGTTGATTCAGCTCCAAAACCAGTGAAAGAAGGTATTGCTAAAGACGAAGCAGATGCTTTAGTAAAACAATTACAAGAAGCCGGTGCTGAAGTAGAATTAAAATAATCTATCTATATATCGGTCTGAGGGAAGAGGCCTGCCTTTAAAAGTCAGGTCTTTTTCCTATTTGTATTATTTAAAAATTTCACTCTTGTTATATTGTAAAGAGTAGATCAAACAGGTGCTGGGTTCATTGCATGCTATTTTTTTGAAAAATCGGGTGAGTTTTTGAGAAAAAGATGAAATTGGGAACAATTTTTGCTAAGTAGCCGTTTTATTGGTTGTACCCTCCTGTATTAATCTCCTAACTTAAACATATAAGGCCTTGACTACCAATCGTTTGAACAATCGCATAAGTTTTGCCTCCACACGGCAGTTGGTAGATTATCCGGACTTTCTGGATATCCAATTGCAGTCATTCGTAGACTTTTTTCAGATTGAGACTGCTCCTGAAAAAAGGGCTCAAGAGGGGCTTTACAAGGTATTTATGGAGAATTTCCCGATTACTGATTCCCGGGAAAATTTCAAACTAGAATTTATAGATTATACTATTGATCCTCCGAAGTATTCGGTGGATGAATCTATAGACAGAGGTCTAACCTATTCTGTGCCTTTAAAGGCTAAATTAAGACTTTCATGCAGTGACCCTGATAATGAAGATTTTGAGACCATTGAGCAGGAAGTATTTCTTGGCAATGTACCTTACATGACAGAGAGAGGGTCATTTGTAATCAATGGAGCTGAGCGGGTAATTGTATCTCAATTACATCGTTCTCCAGGTGTGTTCTTCTCTATGAGTAAGCACACAAATGGAACTAAGTTATATTCTGCCAGAATTATCCCTTTCAAAGGATCCTGGATTGAATTCTCGACAGACGTAAATAATGTAATGTATGCCTACATTGATCGGAAAAAGAAATTTCCAGTAACTACATTGTTACGTGCTATTGGATTTGGTTCTGATAAAGAAATATTAGATTTATTTGGTCTGTCTGAAGAGCTGCCTGTAAATAAGGCTACTCTTAAGCGTATGGTGGGGCGTAAGCTTGCTGCGCGGGTATTACGTACATGGACAGAAGACTTCGTAGATGAGGATACTGGAGAAGTTGTGTCAATTGATCGTAATGAGGTCTTACTGGAACGTGATCATGTAGTAAAAGAAGGTGATTTAGACGTAATACTGGATTCAGAATCCAAGGTAGTGATTGTACATCGTGAAGATGTAAACGTTGCAGATTACAGTATTATTTACAATACATTACAGAAAGATAACTCAAATTCTGAAAAAGAGGCGGTTGAGCAAATCTATCGTCAGTTAAGAAATACAGAAGCACCTGATGAGCAAACAGCTCGTGAGGTAATTCATAGTTTGTTTTTCAGTGATAAACGTTATGATCTTGGTGAAGTTGGTCGATATAGAATTAATAAGAAATTAGGTCTGGAAATTTCATCTGAGGTTAGAGTTTTAACAACGGAAGATATTGTTTCTATTGTTAAATATCTGATTGGTTTGATTAACTCTAAAGCCCTTGTTGATGATATTGACCACTTAAGTAATCGTCGGGTACGTACAGTAGGAGAGCAGTTATATGCTCAGTTCGGTGTTGGTTTAGCTCGTATGGCACGGACGATAAAAGAACGTATGAACGTACGGGATAATGAAGACTTCAAACCTGTTGATTTGATTAATGCCCGTACATTATCATCTGTAATTAACTCGTTTTTTGGAACAAATCAGTTGTCTCAGTTTATGGATCAAACCAATCCATTATCTGAAATAACGCATAAACGCCGTATGTCAGCTCTTGGACCTGGTGGTTTGTCCCGTGAACGTGCAGGTTTTGAAGTACGTGACGTTCACTACACACACTATGGACGTTTGTGTACAATTGAAACGCCAGAAGGACCGAACATTGGTTTGATCTCTTCTTTATGTGTGCATGCTAAGATTAATAGCATGGGCTTCATTGAAACTCCTTACCTGGAGGTTGACAATGGAAAAGTAAAAGTAGAGCAGGAACCTATTTATCTGACTGCCGAAGAAGAAGATACACACTACATTGCGCAGGCTCGTGTGGCAGTGGATGAAAAAGGTAATTTCCAGACTGATAAAGTAAAGACCCGTTATGAAGGTGATTTCCCGGTTGTAGAGCCAGAGAAAATTACTTACATGGACGTTGCTACGAATCAAATTGTATCTGTTGCAGCATCTTTGATTCCTTTCCTGGAGCATGATGATGCGAACCGTGCTTTGATGGGATCAAACATGCAACGCCAGGCTGTACCTTTATTACGTCCTGAAGCACCAATAGTAGGTACAGGTCTGGAAGGTCGTGTAGCTCGTGACTCTCGTGCGTTGGTAGTGGCTGAAATGAATGGTGTTATTGAGTTTGTTGATTCTACTAAGATTGTAGTACGTTATGATTTGACTGATAATCAGCGTTTGGTAAGCTTTGATGAAGAGCTTAAAACGTATAATCTGATCAAATTCCGTCGTACAAATCAGGATACTTGTATCAATCTTAAACCTATTGTCTTCAAAGGACAACGCGTAGTTAAAGGTGATATTCTTTGTGAAGGATATGCAACGCAAAAAGGAGAACTTGCTTTAGGACGTAACCTAATGGTTGCCTTCATGCCTTGGCAGGGATATAACTTTGAGGATGCGATTGTAATTTCTGAAAAAGTTGTTCGTGAAGATATCTTTACTTCTTTACACATCGAGGAATTTGAACTGGAAGTTCGGGATACCAAGCGTGGTGAAGAGGAACTAACTTCTGAAATACCTAATGTAAGTGAAGAATCAGTTAAAAATCTGGATGAAAATGGTATTATCCGTGTAGGTTCAGATGTACGCGAAGGCGATATATTAATAGGTAAAATCACTCCAAAAGGAGAGTCTGATCCAACACCTGAGGAAAAACTGCTTCGGGCGATATTTGGAGATAAAGCGGGTGATGTGAAGGATGCTTCTATGAAGGCACCTCCATCTTTGAAAGGTGTTGTTATTGATACCAAATTGTTCTCTCGTCCAAAGAAGGATAAAGATGGTCGCGAAAAAATGAAGAATGAGGTGAAAACCTTAATGAAGAAGTATAGTCGTGATCTGAATGCCGTAAAAGATGTGATGGTTGAGAAAATGGTTCAATTACTGGATGGTAAAACCAGCCAGGGTGTGAAACATAAGTTTGGTGATGAGGTAGTGTCCAAAGGTGTGAAGTTTTCTCGTCGTAATATTGTAGAAAACCTGTTTCCCGATAAAAATATCTATCGGGATGAGAGTTCGTATAATGTTCCGGAGGAAGTAAACTTATTATCTGACCTGACACTGGAAAACTGGACTAATGAACCAGAAGTCAGTACCTTATTGGAAGGTCTTGTTAAAAATTACAACAAGAAACGGAATGAGATCTCAGCCAGATTCAAGCGTGAGAGATTTACATTAGAAGTCGGAGATGAGCTACCTGCGGGTATTGTACAATTGGCAAAAGTTTATGTTGCCAAGAAACGCAAACTGAAAGTGGGTGATAAAATGGCGGGTCGTCACGGTAACAAAGGGGTTGTTGCCCGTATTGTTCGTGAAGAAGATATGCCATTCCTGGCTGACGGAACAGCTGTGGACATTGTGTTGAATCCACTTGGGGTACCTTCCCGGATGAACCTTGGACAGATTTATGAAACAGTATTAGGATGGGCTGGAAGAAAACTGGGCAAAACATATGCAACACCAATATTTGATGGAGCTACTGAGGAAGAGGTATTAACTGAGTTAAAAGATGCAGGTTTACCTGATTTTGGACGTACCTATCTTCACGATGGTTTGACAGGACAAAGATTCGACCAGCCTGTTACAGTTGGTATTATCTACATGTTGAAACTGGGCCACTTAGTTGATGATAAGATGCACGCTCGTTCAATCGGACCTTACTCATTGATTACACAACAACCATTGGGTGGTAAAGCACAGTTTGGTGGTCAGCGTTTTGGTGAGATGGAGGTTTGGGCATTGGAAGCATTTGGTGCTTCTCATATTCTACAGGAAATTCTGACTGTAAAATCAGATGATGTTGTAGGACGTGCTAAAGCTTATGAAGCTATTGTAAAAGGTGAAAACATGCCGAAACCAAATATTCCTGAGTCGTTCAATGTATTGGTTCATGAATTGCGTGGTCTTGCATTAGAGATCACATTGGAATAATTGTTTTACGCAGGGTCTGACTTTCAGACTCTGCGTTGATCTTATCCAATATAAGAAGAAAGCGTAGTCATAAGCTTCTTTTGAGGATTACAGGGTTTTAAACATGTATTGTCGCCCATAATTATATTCCTAACCTATGGCTTTTAGAAAAAATAAAAAAATCAACGCAGACTTCTCGAAGGTCACGATTAGTCTTGCCTCTCCACAATCCATTCTGGATAGTTCTTATGGTGAGGTGACACAGCCTGAAACCATTAACTACCGGACATATAAACCCGAAATGGGAGGGCTTTTCTGCGAACGGATTTTCGGACCAGTAAAAGACTGGGAATGTCATTGCGGTAAATATAAAAGAATTCGTTATAAAGGTATTATTTGTGATCGTTGCGGAGTTGAAGTAACGGAGAAGAAAGTTCGTCGTGAACGCATGGGACACATTGAGCTGGTTGTACCTGTAGCGCATATCTGGTATTTCCGTTCATTACCAAATAAAATAGGTTATCTGTTAGGTTTACCAACTAAGAAACTTGATCAGATTATCTATTATGAAAGATATGTTGTCATCCAACCAGGAGTAAAAGAAGAAGAAGGTGTAAAACAACTAGATTTTCTGACAGAAGATGAGTATCTGGATATTCTGGATAAGCTTCCTCGTGAAAACCAACTGTTACCAGATGAAGATCCACAGAAATTCATCGCTAAGATGGGTGCTGATGCATTAGAAATGCTTCTTTCCAGAACTAAGCTGGATGACTTGTCTTATGAACTTCGTCACGTAGCATCTACAGATACTTCTCAACAACGTAAAGCCGAAGCTTTAAAACGATTGAAAGTAGTAGAGGCATTCCGGGATGCAAATACACGTATTGAGAACCGACCTGAATGGATGGTTATCCGTATGGTACCTGTAATTCCACCAGAGCTTCGTCCTTTAGTACCTTTGGATGGTGGTCGTTTTGCAACTTCTGATTTGAACGATCTATATCGTAGGGTAATTATTCGTAACAACCGATTGAAGCGTTTGATTGAAATCAAAGCTCCTGAAGTTATCTTACGTAACGAGAAAAGGATGTTACAGGAAGCTGTTGACTCTTTGTTTGATAACTCTCGTAAAGTAAATGCCGTTCGTTCAGAAGGAAATCGTGCACTGAAGTCACTTTCAGATATGCTGAAAGGTAAGCAGGGTCGTTTCCGTCAAAACTTGCTAGGTAAACGTGTTGACTATTCTGGTCGTTCGGTTATCGTTGTAGGTCCTGAACTGAAATTGCATGAATGCGGTCTGCCTAAAGATATGGCTGCCGAGTTATTTAAGCCATTTATTATTCGTAAACTGATTGAGCGGGGAATTGTTAAAACTGTAAAATCAGCGAAGAAAATAGTTGACAGAAAAGATCCGGTTGTTTGGGATATTTTGGAAAATGTACTGAAAGGGCATCCGGTTCTACTAAACCGTGCTCCTACATTGCACCGTTTGGGTATTCAGGCATTCCAGCCAAAACTAATCGAAGGAAAAGCAATTCAGTTACACCCACTGGTAACTACAGCATTCAACGCTGACTTTGACGGTGACCAGATGGCGGTACACGTACCACTAGGTCAAGAGGCAATTCTGGAAGCGTCTTTATTGATGTTGGCTTCTCATAATATCCTGAACCCTGCGAACGGTGCTCCAATTACAGTACCTTCTCAGGACATGGTATTGGGATTATACTATGTAACGAAAGGACGGAAACATACTCCTGAATATCCTATTGCAGGTGAAGGTTCTATCTTCTATTCTGCAGAAGAGGTAATTATTGCTGTTAATGAAGGTAAGTTATCTAAGCATGCTAATATTAAAATTCGTACAAAAGTACGAAATGAAAATGGCGAGCTGGAAACGAAAATTATAGAGACGGTGGCAGGTCGTGTGTTATTCAACCAGGCTGTTCCGGAAGAAGTTGGATACATCAATGAGTTGTTAACCAAGAAGAAGCTACAGCAGATCATTGGTCATGTCTTCAAAACAGTAGGTATGTCTCGCACTGCCAAATTCCTGGATGATATTAAGGAACTTGGTTTTCAGATGGCATTCCGTGGAGGTTTATCAATTGGATTGAATGATGTAAAAGTGCCAGAGGCGAAAGCAAAACTGATTGATAATGCCGTTGGTGAAGTAGACAATGTTTGGAATAACTATCTGATGGGTCTTATCACTGATAACGAACGTTATAACCAGGTAATTGATATTTGGACTCGTGTAAATACTCAAATTACAGAGTCTTTGATGAAACAACTGGAAGGTGATCAGCAAGGATTTAATTCTATCTATATGATGATGCACTCTGGCGCACGGGGGTCTCGTGAACAGATTCGTCAGTTAGGTGGTATGCGGGGTCTGATGGCTAAGCCTCAGAAAAACTTACAAGGTTCCGTTGGTGAGATCATTGAAAACCCAATTATCTCAAACTTTAAAGAAGGTTTGGATGTATTGGAGTACTTTATCTCTACTCATGGTGCTCGTAAAGGTTTGGCCGATACTGCATTAAAAACTGCTGATGCTGGTTATCTGACTCGTCGTCTGGTAGATGTGGCTCAGGATGTAATCATTAACGAAAGTGATTGTGGTACATTACGCGGTATAGTGGTAACAGCTCTAAAAGATAATGAAGATATTGTTGAACCACTATCTGAACGTATTTTGGGCCGTGTTACTGTACATGATGTATTCGACCCGATCACAAATGAACTGATTATCGCTTCTGGTGAACAGGTAACTGAAGAAATTGCTACACGAATTGATCAAACCAGCGTAGAAGCTGTTGAGATTCGTTCGGTATTAACTTGCGAAACCCGTCAGGGTGTATGCGCAAAATGTTACGGACGTAACCTTGCTTCTGGTCGTATGGTTGAAAGAGGTGAAGCAGTTGGTGTTATTGCTGCCCAGTCTATCGGTGAACCAGGAACACAGCTTACCCTTCGTACCTTCCACGTGGGTGGTGTGGCGTCAAACATTTCTTCGGATGCAAACATCAAAGCTAAATTTGATGGGGTGATCCAATTTGAAGAACTGCGGACTATCACAACCGTTAACAACGAAGGTGAGAAAGTAAACGTAGTAATGGGACGTTCAGGTGAGATCAAGATTATGCAGGAAGGTACTGATAAAGTATTGATCAGTAACCACGTACCATATGGCGCATTCCTGAAAGTGAACGATGGTGAGAAAGTGAAACGCGGTGATGAACTTTGTTTCTGGGATCCATATAACGCTGTAATCTTGTCTGAATTAGATGGTACTGTTCAGTTTGAATCGATTGAAGATGGTATAACCTTCCGTGAAGAGTCTGATGAACAGACTGGTTTCCGTGAAAAGGTAATCATTGATACAAAAGATAAGACGAAAAACCCTGCAGTAGGGGTATATACTAAAGATAAAGAAGGTAAGTCATATAACATGCCAGTAGGTGCTCACTTGGCCGTTGAAAACGGATCAACTGTACGTGCTGGACAGGTTCTTGCTAAAATTCCTCGTGCAATAGGTAAAACGCGTGATATCACGGGTGGTCTGCCTCGTGTAACGGAATTGTTTGAGGCACGTAATCCTTCTAACCCTGCTGTAGTAAGTGAAATTGATGGTGTTGTTACGTATGGAGGTATTAAACGTGGTAACCGTGAAATCTTTATCGAATCGCGTGATGGGGTTCGTAAGCGATATATGGTGCCATTGTCTAAACACATCTTGGTACAAGATAATGACTTCATTCGTGCTGGTGCACCACTTTCAGACGGAGCAATTACTCCTTCCGATATTCTGGCTATCAAGGGACCAACTGCTGTGCAGGAATACCTGGTAAATGAAATTCAGGAGGTTTATCGTCTGCAAGGTGTGAAAATCAATGATAAACACATTGAATGTATTGTGCGCCAGATGATGCAAAAGGTTGAAATCATTGAAGCTGGTGATACTAACTTCCTACCTGGTCAGTATGTGGATCGTTTTGAATTCCGTGAAGCAAATGATCTGATTATGAATATGAAGGTAGTTTCAGATGCTGGTGATTCTGAAAACCTGAAACCTGGACAGATTATTTCTTCTCGTCGTTTGCGTGATGAAAACTCCAGTTTGAAACGTCGCGACTTACGTCTGGTAGAAGTAAGAGATGCGGATGCTGCTGTTTCTCAGCCGACATTGCAAGGTATTACACAAGCGTCTCTGGGTACAGAAAGCTTTATCTCTGCTGCATCATTCCAGGAAACAACTAAGGTGTTAAGTGAGGCTGCTGTACGTGGTAAAGCAGATCAATTGATTGGTTTGAAAGAAAACGTAATCGTTGGTCACTTGATCCCTGCTGGTACTGGTATGCGTCGTTATCAAAACCTGATTGTTGGTTCTCAGGAAGAATTGGAAACAATGACTACTGCCAAAGAACGTCAAACCAGTTCTCGCCGTCGTGAGCTTCAGGACTAATCATGAAGCTATAAAATAGATTAATAATACAGTTAAAAAGAGTTATGGGATACTTCTCATAACTCTTTTTTATTAGGGTAGGAAATTCAGTAACTAGGAGAAATTTATATCTTTTCTTCCAGAAGCAGGGTGATATTTCTATCTTGTGGCCTGAAACTGATAAGTTGTAAGTGAAGGGGATAATCTAAAAATATATCATTTGTAAACTTGTATCGATTATGGCTGATAAAAACAATCCGGAAGAAGAAAACCAACTTAATATCGAGCTGTCGGAGGAAATGGCAGAAGGTGTATATTCCAATTTGGTTATGATTGCTCATTCCAATAGTGAATTTGTATTAGACTTTATTCGTATTATGCCAGGAGTACCTAAAGCCAAGGTAAAATCTCGTGTTATCATTACTCCTGAACATGCTAAGCGACTATTATCTGCACTTAAAGATAATGTAAGGAAGTACGAAGATGCTTTTGGAACAATCCGACAGACAGAAGAAGGCTTTACATTACCTATGAGTTTTGGTGGAAAAATGGGAGAAGCGTGATCAATATATGACATTAAAGATAGAAAGGCCTGATAGGTTAGAACTTATCAGGCCTTTCTATTTGCAAAGATGGTTACTTATCATATATTTTGCTATTAAGATTATAACATCTGTTTTCCATGCCTTTACCGTCTCTGAATTGTCCTTCTTGTGGTTCAATGCTGGAGTTAAAGTACCGCCATTCCAAAATGGTAGTTTGTAAGTATTGTGGCCAGACAAGTTATCTCAATGTAGATAGCATTTTTACAGTTGGGTCTCCAATTTTGTTGGTAGATTACGGATCTGTTTTATCTGTAGGGAAAAGAGGTAAGATAAAAAATAAGCCTTTTGAAGTAATAGGAAGATTACGATTTGATTATGAAGATGGATTTTGGGATGAGTGGCTGATACTAATGGATAACGAAACAGAGCTCTGGTTGCAGGAAGATGAAGGAGAGTTTGTTCTTTTTCGAAAGAAAAGCCTTTCAGACCCTCTTCAATATACAAGTCTGATTGTAGGATCAATAACGACAATAGATATAGAAAATGTTTTTCTGACAGAGAAAAATAAAGCAGTTATCAATGGAGGAGAAGGTGAATTACCTTTTCAGGTAGTTGCAGGCGAAAAAGCTGATTATGTAGATGGGATTGTTGTAGGTAAGAAATTGATTGCTAGTTTTGAGTATATGTCGGAAGGAGTTGTATACAATGTGGGAGAACCTTTATCTATGAAAGATTTTTTGTTTACCTAATCCTACAATCTGAGCAAGATGAACAAAATTACTATAGTCATCCTTCTACTAATGCAGATTACTCTTTGTAGCTGTGATGTTACACAAACAAAAAAAGAAGTGGCTACAGCATCCATTCATTATGATACGGTGAACTTTGGCAGTTATTATAATGTACCTATGGATTCTGCTTTCTTTTTTTCCATAAAAGATATTAAGAATACCGAGTTATCAGATTTTACAGTAGATAGTGCGTATGTGATTACTGTAAGTCTTAAAGGAAAGCAGGATATTCCGTTTCGTTTAATCTCATTGAATAAAAATGTAGAGGTAAAACCTATCCAGGCAGGTGAGAATAAATATCAGTTGAATATACAACAACGTGTGCCTACTGCTGATAAATATTATGCGAAACTGGCAGTGATACCACCTGATAGTACGAAATATATTTTCAGAAACAGATTCTGGCTTGATTCAACGAAGTCAAAGTTTGAGGAGGGCACAATGGTAGTAGATACAATTTGTAAACTAACCTATAAAATAAACTCTGATAAATAGCAATAGTCCTGAGAAAGGTATTAAAAAAGCTATGGCCTCAATTAAACCACAATCATATTTTCAAACAATAAAACAATTCCGGTGTACTAACTGCGGTGGTGAGATTTCATTGATCAACTCCCGCACACGCTATATCGGTTGTCAATATTGTGGGGCTGTTGTCGATGCTCGTTCAGAGGCACATCAGGTTATTACTAAGCTAAATCAACCATCCAAATACCCTCCAAAGTCTTTCATTCGTTTGGGAATGCAGGCAAAATTTGATGGAGTCAGGTATCAGGTATTAGGGCGTACATGCTGGCGGTCATTGTACAAGGAATATTGGAAAGATGAAGATGGGAGTGGCTATTCTGACGAAACCTGGAAATACGATGAGTGGGTTCTGATGAGCGAGTATCAAACTTTTTTTTATCTGATAGAAGATGAAGAAGGATATGCTATTTCAACCTCAATAGTACCTGTATACCCTAACCTGCTTTCAAATCTGAAAATTAAAGATTTCTACTCCAATAGTATCCGGCAGGTACAGGAATATGGGAATTCGGAAGTCGTGTTTTTCGAAGGTGAATCTACTTACCAGATACATGCGGGAGATAAAGTTCAGTTTACAGAATATGTGGCAGGTAATTCTTTTATTGTAGAAACAAGATTGGATAATACAGGTACTGCGAAGGAGATCGAATTTTTTGAGGAAACGAAAATTAGCCGAAACCAATTGCTGACAGCGTTTGGAGGCAACCCGGAGGTTGACAAACTCTTGCAATTACGTACTCAGCGACGTGCAAATAATAAATTCTGGTTAAAGACATTTGGCTTTGCAGGGATAATCTTTCTGCTTTTATTGTTTTATTCGCTGGGCTCTGGAAATCAAATATTTACGCAGAAATTTGTAATTCCACAAGCTTTAGACTCAAATAAGATCAGTGAGACTCCAGAGCTACTTACGTTAATCCGGCCTTTTGAGGTTCAGCCAGGGATGGTCAAACTGGTATTATCTGCTTCGTTTCCTGATAATAGTGATGCATGGGTAGGACTAGAATTACAAGACAGTAAAGGAGAAATAGCTAATGTATTAGATGATAATTTTTTTCAGGAATCAGGTACAGAATATTGGCAGGAAGATGGTGAGAGTGGCTGGGAAGACTGGGAGGAGTCTGAAAGAGAAAAAGAAGCTTATTATCGGGTAGAACAAACCGATACATATTCGGGGAAAGTATATGTGATACCTAATGCCAAAGGTGATGTGACTGTGCAGTTTACTGTATTTCAGGGTAGTATACTAAGCAGATACTTTATGATAGCCGCTATTTGTTGTGGAGTAGGTTTTGTAATTACGGTGCTAGCTGGCATAAGAGATTGGAATGTGATGTAGATAGTAAATAGCAGATTTAATACAATTATATACTTATGCAAACATTTACAAGAATACTTATTGTAAGCGGATTGGCTATTATGTTGGTTGTGGCATACCTGGCTTCTATAAAAGGCTATGGTTTGACAAGAATGACAGATCCAAAGATTCAGGAAGAGATTCGGAAAAATAATGGAAGTATACGGTATTTTCAGGGGCGTAGTATTAGGGGTGGTGGACCTCGATACGGTAAATAGAATAATAGCAGTATAAGTAAAAATATTCATGTCAGATACCTTTACAGAATATAGGAAGTATCCATCTGTTGAACATGATCAGAGTTTTCTGGATTTATTGGAAGATAATGAGATAGAATATCATGTTGAAAAAACGGCTCCATCTTTTGATGTAACATTTGCTCAAAATCAACTCGGTGAAGACATTGTTATTAAGCTAAAAGCTTTCGACTTTGAAAGAGCGAATGAACTTCTTGAAAAAGTAGCTATAGAGAGTTATAACATAATTGAAAAAGATTATTATCTTTTTGAGTTCACCGATGAGGAGCTTATGGATATTATAGCCAAGCCTTACGAATGGAATCTATTTGACTATCAACTGGCTCAGCAAATCCTGAAAGAAAGAGGAAAATCAATACCTGTTGAACTGACAACTGCTCTCAAAAGAAGTAAAATAGAAGAACTGGAAAAAACAGAATCTTCTCCTGTACCCTGGATATGGGCTGGCTATATACTTTCGCTAGTGGGAGGGTTATTGGGTTTTTTCATAGGATGGCATTTATTGGCATCCAATAAAGTTCTTCCTGATGGTAAAAGAATAAAAACGTATGATTCTGCAACCCAGTTTCATGGAAAATGCATAATGATAGTTGGAGGATTCTGCATTATCATTTGGCTTATCATTCGATTAACAATAACTTTTTATATATAAAATTTTCTATTATGTATACACTGCTTACAATTTTACTTCAGGCTCCTGGATTTTGGGAGAAAGGTATCATGGGCACAATCATCTATAGTGTTATTGGACTCATTATGTGTGTAATAGGGTTTAAAGTAGTAGATTGGTTAATTCCAGGACATTTGGCACGACAGATTGCAGAGGAAAAAAACGTAGCTGCGGCTTTGGTAGCGGCTGCCTTGATTTTAGGTATCTGCATTATTATTGCCGCCGCCATAGCAGGATAGCCAATTATTACTGGCAAAACCTTTTTTTTAATGAATACAGAAAATAAGGCTGAAGAAGATAAAACAAAAAATCAAAATAAGTTAACCGCTGCCGTGCTGCCGGTCTTGCTGGTGTCTGTTTTTATTATTGCCACCTGTGGCATTTTGTATGAATTATTAATAAGCAGCATTTCTACCTATTTTTTAGGAAGTAGTATCCTACAGTTCTCTTTGACAATTGGTTTTTTCATGTCATTTATGGGAGTAGGATCATTTTTATCAAAATACATTCATTCAAAACTCCTGGATCAGTTTGTTACTATTGAGATTATTCTAGGAGTGCTTGGCGGCTTCTCAGCCTTTATTCTTTACCTCTCGTATTCTCTCACAGAAAACTATCATCTGATTGCCTTCACTTTAATCAGTTTGCTAGGTACATTGATTGGACTCGAAATACCATTGGTGACACGAATAGTGCATAGTTATGCAAGTCTAAAAGATACCGTAGCCAAAGTGTTATCTTTTGATTACATCGGGGCATTGCTGGCATCTATTATTTTTCCTTTACTATTACTCCCTTATCTGGGAACAATGCGTACTTCCTTTCTTATAGGAATACTAAATCTGGCTGTAGCGGCATTTAATAGTCAGATATTTATGAATGATCTGATCAGAGGCGTGTGGAAGCGTAATATTTCCATTGCTTTGATTTTGGTATTATTAACTGGCTTTATTTATTCATTTCATATTGTCAGTTTTTTTGAACAGTTTGTATACCAAGATGAGATATTACTGACCAGACAATCTCCTTATCAGCGGATTGTTGTAACCAAATGGCATCAGGATTATCGATTGTATTTAAATGGACATTTACAATTTTCAAGTGCAGATGAATACCGTTACCATGAGCCATTAGTACATATACCAATGGCATTATCGTATAATCATGAGAAAGTGTTGGTGTTAGGTGGAGGAGATGGTCTGGCTGTGAGAGAATTATTAAGATATAAGGATATTCAGCAGATTGATCTGGTAGATCTGGATAAGGCTATGACAGATCTGGGACAACAACATCCTATATTTAGGCAGCTTAATAAGAATTCATTAACTAATAAAAAAGTAAGAATATTTAATGAGGATGCGTATAAGTTTATAGAAAAATCTACTGATATTTATTCTGTGATCATTATTGATCTGCCAGATCCTAGTGATCCGGGCTTAGGAAAATTATACTCCCGTGAATTTTATCAGCTACTTCAGAAACGGTTGGCGATAGATGGAATTGTAGTTACACAAGCAACCTCGCCTTATTTTGCTACTGAGGCTTTTTGGTGTATTACTCATACATTAGGAAATGTTTTTACAACTATAAAACCATATACAGTGTATGTGCCTTCATTTGGGCAATGGGGATTTGTATTAGCTGCGAATAAACAAAATAAAAGATTGAGTAAAAATACTGTATACACAATCCAGCAAATGCTGAAAACCCAGCCCATGCGATTTTTGAAAGCACAAATTGTACCTGGTCTTTTTGCTTTTGATCCAGATATGGCAGAACGTCCGACCCCTGTCAATACACTGGACACTCAGATCCTTGTTCAATCTTACGAAAAAAGTTTGCGTAACTGGGAATAAGAAAGCATAACAGAATGATAACGTAGTTGCTTCACAGAGTTTGTTATGGTAAATCTATCTTCGCGCCTTTGATCATATTATTATCCGAACTTTATGAAAAAACAGGCTCTCTATCTTCTTTGCTGTTTATTTTCTCAGGTGCTTTTTGCACAAGTAAAGCCATTAGCCCATGCCCATGCCCATAATGATTATGTACATACACGCCCACTTTTCGATGCACTAGAGCAAGGATTTACAAGTGTAGAGGCAGATATATATCTTGTAAATGGTGAACTATATGTTTCGCATAACCCTCCAAAAGAGTTGGATACCAAACGAACATTGAAGGAACTATATCTGAATCCACTGCAGAAGCTTGTAAAGAAGAATAATGGAAAGGTATATGCTGCTTATACAGGGATTTTTTACTTAATGATTGATTTTAAAACTTCAGCAAATGAAACATATGAACTCTTGAAAGAGCAACTAACAAAATATCCGGAACTTCAGAACAATCCACATTTTATTATTTTCATCTCTGGCAATCGTCCCATAGAAAAAATTCGTACTGATAAATCTGCAAAAGTAGGCTTGGATGGCAGACCTGCAGATTTAGGTTTGAATATTCCTGTGAGCCAAATGCCTGTAGTAAGTGATAGTTTTACAAATATTTGTAAATGGGATGGAAAAGGTGATATACCTGAGACAGAACGTCAAAAACTGATTTCCCTAGCTCAAAGGGTTCATGCAGAAGGTAAGAAGCTAAGACTATGGTCAAGTCCGGATGATGCCAATGCCTGGAAGGTATTGATGGATGTCGGCGTAGATATGATAAATACTGATAAACTCGTTGATTTAAAGAAATTTCTGGAAAAATATCAACCTGCTCACAATTGAAAGATTGATTTTTGTGTTTAGTAGGAAAATAGCTAATAATCTATGAAGCGATCAACTATTTTTCTTTGTGTGAGTTTTTGTATGGGTGTTATCATGGGTAGTGCAGGCCAAGGCAATGCTGAGCAGTGGCCTGCTTTTTCCTCAGATCTAACTCCTCCAGCACCTGATTACTCTCGGGTTGAGTATTGGGCAGCTCTACCTTCTATAAAAGATAAAGCGGATGAACTTCCCAAACGTAGTAAAGGGCTGAAAGATCTGCAGGCGGAGGCCAAAGCGGATGTGTTTTTCGTTCACCCTACTATCTATACCTATAAGCCAACAACAAAATATATCTGGAATGGTGATGTAACAGATATAGAGCTAAATAAGAAAGTAGATGAATCAACTATTCTTAATCAGGCATCGGTATTTAATGCTGCTGGCAAAATATATGCTCCACGCTATCGGCAGGCACACTTCTTCTGTTATTATACATCTCAAAAAAAAGATGCTTCACAAGCCTTTGACCTGGCGTATAATGATGTAAAATCTGCATTTGAATATTACCTTACTCATTACAATCAGGGACGCCCTATTATCATTGCAGCGCATAGTCAGGGCACTCAGCATGCTAAACGACTACTAAAAGAGTATTTTGATGGTAAACCTTTACAGAAACAGTTAGTAATAGCCTATCTGATTGGGATGCCAACACCTGCTAACTATTTCAGTCAGATACGACCTGCTATTTCTGCCGAACAAACAGGTGGATTTGCTACATGGTGTACCTATGCAAAAGATTACTATCCGTTAGAATATGACTATGAGCAATATAAATCGCTTGTTGTAAATCCTTTGACGTGGGATACAACATCTGTGTATGCAGACAGGAAGCTGAATAAAGGTGGGGTTGGATTAGGATATAAAATGACTAGTGCGGGTGTAGTAGATGCACAAAGACATGGCGGCATGTTATGGATAAGCAAACCTCACATTCTGGGTGCAGGCTTAGTACATACCAAGAACTGGCACATTGCCGATTATAATTTGTTCTGGTTGAATGTACGCGAAAATGCTGTGTTGCGTGTTGAAAGTTTCTTACGAAACTACTCAGGAAAGTTACCCTCAGAATAATGTGTAATTTTGTTCTGAGGGCAGCTTTTCAGTTTATTCTTTACGTTTTTTGTATTTGGTAAGCTGCAAATGCAGATCCTCAATCTGTTCACTTAAGCCAGGCTGGTTAGGACGAATTGTATACAAAGCCTCCAGAGATTTTAAGGCTGCCCAGTGATCGCCAATTACAAGGTAGATGGATGCCATACCTGAAAGCCCTCCAAAATGTCGGGGCTCTAACTTCAGTGTTTGTTTAATATCATCTATTGCCTTTTTGAAGTCCCCACGTAGGTAGTAGGCTGTTGCTCGTTTGTTCCAAGCTTCTGGGTAGTCCGGATTTCGTTGGATCATTCTGGCAAAAATACGTATAGCGGAGTCAAAGTTCTCATTTCGAAGAAAACGGCAACCTCGTTTCATCATTGTATTGATTTCATCAGAACCTCCTTCCATCCAGATATCCCAGATCATATCTTCAACAGCCTCAGCTTCATTTTCATTTTTCGTCGATTTTAATATCGTAAACAGACTGTCAAGCATTTCGCCAGAATGAGATTTGTTAGGATACAACATAGGTAAGTTGTGTTTGGAAGTTAATAACTAATAAGATCAAAAAGTATCTGTCGTTTGTTACTCGTATCAGTGTGCCAGACTAAAAATATAAATTTGAATAAGGCGATGAAAGGCTATGCGGTAATTATAATTACCAATGCGCATTTACATCCTTACATTTACACAGATTAAGTGTATGGTTTTGGGCCTTCTGCCAGTCGGCTCTGTTATATATAATACTGTAACAGAGGTTGATGTAAAAAATATTTCTTAGAAGATATATCCTGAGACGGTGTCGTATTATACGTTAAAGCAAGAATAGTAAGTTAATATTAAAAAATTAATTTTCAAGTACTTAAAGCTTTATTTTTTTAAGTCATCTATTTGTTTAGAATTATGAGAGCCACAGCAATATGATTCATCCTATAGAAATAGATTGGAGATCAAACTAAATTTTGTTTATTAGCTTGGGTCTCTAATCCTATATCTATAGGATAAAATAGTCTAAAGGAATTGAAAAGCCTGAACAAGTATCTTTATGAGATAGGATCAAGTAGGTTAATTGTATAACTATCTTAACTCAAGCTACTTTTTCAACAGGTTGTTGATCAGCTAGTGAGGCTACCCATTCATTATAGTTTTTCTCGATCCACCTTCCTAACAGATAGTTTACTGAAAGAGGCAGGGCTACACGTAAAAACCATGAGGTTCGTTTAGGAAATACAAGATTGATTGCGGCAAATGAAACAGTTTCAACCCCATACTTTAAAAGATTATGGGCAATCTGGCTATCCAGTAATTTAGCAACGTTAGAATATGGATATTGTTCGACAACAGATCCAGTCCCTGGTTGCGATGATTGAATATCTTTCTGCTCTTCTGTCTCGGAAGCAAAACTGTGGTTCTTCATATACAGTTCTATTCTATAACTATTGATAATTTATTTGGTTAGCTGTTTTTGTACAAAACAGTAACAGCTATTAAACTAAAAGGTGGTAAGCAAGAGACGGTTAGCTAACGCTGTTATTGAGTTTGTAATACTCTGGGGTTGCTTTTCACAGGTATCTTAATTTCACGTACCGCAGCTCCAGGTTGTTCAGATGCATAAATAAAGTTCTTATAACTTCTGCGAATCTTGTGTAATGCTATTTCCAGATCCCGGACTACATACGAATGGCAATAGCCACGATGTTTAGAGTGAGTGTAAATAGTGACAGCTTCTGTTACAGGATTAACAGAAAATCTTCCTACCCTACACCCTTTGTATACAATATAAGGATCATAAATGGCATAGCCTTTATTGATTAAGGCTTTTCGCAGAACTTTCCATTGAATTGGCTTTTGCAATAACCAATCCAATACCAGTTTGATGGGCATTGTGAGGTTATTTCTCATATACTTACATATTATCAGATGAATAATTACACTAAAGTTTTATGGAAGTGGTTTGTCGTCAATAGAATAGTAAACTAATGTGCCTTTGAATATAAAAGCTTATTTTTGTTCGTAATTGTCTGATATACAGTGGGTTTACGGTTAGTGGGATATGCTGTGAATGCGTAAAATATTCTACATAAGCACATTTATTTGATTAGGAAGGATATACTATGGATTGCTCAGGAGAATGTCTTTCTACAATTTAGTGAAAACGGTATGCAAAAAGAGCTACTTACTTAATTAGTAACCTTACAATATAAAAATGTAACCCCATATCACTCACTCATTTGAATGATATGTTTGTTCTGACCGCAGATTATGACAATTCGATAGAAGAACTGTTACTGCAAGAGAGGAGAATACAAATCAGGTACTCTAATTCTTAGTAGTAAGTACCTGTTAGTAAATAATTAGTAACATAATCATGAATTCCTTCTTCCAGACTATGAAAAGGCTTGTCATAACCTATGGATCTGAGTTTTCCCATTGAAGCCTGAGTAAAGTACTGATACTTGTCTCTGATATCTGCAGGGGTATCTACAAAGTCAATAGTTGAAGGGGTATTAAGTGCCTGAAATGTATTGTTAGCAAGGTCAAGAAAAGTACGGGCTTTACCGCTTCCCAGATTGTAAATACCTGAATCTCGTCGACAGTGCATCAAGTAACTACAAACTTCAATCAGATCTTTTACATAAATAAAATCACGCATTTGTTCTCCATCTTTGAAATCAGGATTATGAGATCTGAACAATTTCATTTTACCAGAATTGCGAATCTGATGGAATGCGTGAAAAATAACGGATGCCATACGCCCTTTGTGGTATTCATTTGGCCCATATACATTAAAAAATTTGAGACCAGCCCAGAAGAAAGGTTTTTTATCCTGTTCCAATACCCACTTATCAAAATCATTTTTGGAATCTCCGTAGGGATTCAATGGCTTTAATAAAGGAATGATTGCTTCACTGTCTTCATACCCATGTTCTCCTAAACCATAGGTTGCTGCTGAAGATGCATAAACCAACGGAATCTGATAGTCATAACACTTTTGCCAAATAGTCTTGGAATAGTTGATATTCAAACGTTCAAATATAGACCAGTCAAATTCGGTTGTATCTGTGCGGGCTCCAATATGAAAGAGAAATTCTACCTCTTCATAATTTTGGTCTAACCATTCAAAGAAATTATCACGATGTACACGTTCCTTTATTTTCTTACCTACAAGATTGCGGTTTTTTTCTTCGTTTGAGAAATCATCAACAGCTATGATGTAGTTGAAATTATCGGCATTCAGGCGGCTAATCAGGCAACTCCCGATAAACCCAGCGGCTCCCGTTACGATAATCATGAATAATAATTTTTTGAAAGTTAGGAAAAAAGATCGCTTAAAAAGTGAATGGCTATACTAAAAAGAATAAAGCTTGAAGCTATTCTGACTTTATAAACTATCAGTTGAGAAATAAAACATAAGTAGTTTTACCAAAGGTAATTGCAAATCTACAATAAAAAAATGAGAAGATGTGCAATATAATATTTATAAAAAATGGTATTTTTTGTAGTAATAAGGCCATTTTTTGTTTTGAAGTAGATTAACCATATTTTTGTAAATTCTTTTAAATGAAATATATCTATCGTGAACAATAGTTCTGTTCTGAACGGTTTGCGATTGTTAAAGAGTATAAGTAATAGCTTGATTATTAGAGACTAAATAAAGAGTGTGATGATTTACATAACACGAAAAGAGCATTTTAATGCAGCACATAAATTGTACAATCCCAATTGGACAAAAGAGAAGAATGACGAAGTTTTTGGACCATGCGCCAATGAGTATTTTCATGGACATAACTTTGAATTAATCGTTACTGTAAAAGGGCGCCCTGATCCGGATACTGGATTTGTGATGGATATGAAGAAGTTAGGTGGATTAATGAAAGACTTAGTCATTGATAAAGTAGACCATAAAAACCTGAATCTGGATGTGGATTTTATGAAAGGAAAAATGACCAGCTGTGAGATATTTATCGAAGAGATATGGAAGATACTAGCACCTGCTATTGAAACGGCTGCTCCTAATGCCAAACTTCATAAGTTGTTGCTTATTGAGACTCCAAAAAACTTTGTGGAATATTATGGAGAGTAATCTATGGTAAATAGTGTGTTTTGCAAGCTTATTCTATTTTCTCATACATTACTTGTTCATTATGAAATATTATGTCATTGCAGGAGAACGGTCAGGTGATCTGCATGCTGCCAACCTTATTAAAGCAATTGCACAGGAAGACAAACAGGCTGAGTTTCGGGGATGGGGAGGTGAACAAATGGAAGAGGCTGGTGCATATTTGGTAACTCATTACCGAAATATGGCCTTTATGGGATTTTGGGAGGTAATAAAAAATCTAACCACCATCAGAAAGTTTATTAAAAAGTGCCAGGAAGATATTCTTCTATGGAAGCCTGATGTAGTAATCCTTGTCGATTATGCCGGCTTTAATATGCGGATAGCAAAGTTTTGTAAACAGCATACTATCCAAGTATTTTATTATATCTCACCTAAAGTATGGGCATGGAATCAGAGCAGAGCCTATAAAATCAAAGCCACTGTAGATCGTCTATTTGTTATTCTGCCCTTTGAGAAAGAATTCTTTAAGAAGTATGAATATGATGTTGACTATGTAGGGAACCCTTTGCTTGATGAAATTGACGCTTTTAAACCTCAATCTGATTTTTTGGTAAAAAATAACCTCTCCGAAAAATCTGTTATTGCTCTTTTACCTGGAAGCCGGTATCAGGAAGTTGAAAAGATGCTATCCGTGATGCTTGATGCTGCCCAGTTGCTAAATAAAGAAAAGAATAGGCAATATCAATTTATTATTGCAGGGGTATCTAATCTCCCCAAAGCCTTGTATGAAGATAAGATAGCCACATTAGAAAAAGAGCTCAATGTTAGCGTAATTTATAATCAGTCCTACGATTTATTGTCTGTTGCGACTGCTGCCTGGGTAACTAGCGGGACTGCAACATTGGAAACTGCGTTATTTCATGTTCCGCAGGTAGTTTGTTATCGTACAAGTGCATTTACCTATCAGATTGTACGTGTGCTTATAAAAGTAAAATATATTTCTCTGGTAAATCTGATTGCAAATGAACCTGTTGTCGTAGAGTTAATTCAAAGCGAATTAACACCTCAAAAGGCTTTCAACGAATTGACTAAACTTTTGCCAGGAGAAAAAGGTCGACAAAGCCAATTAGAGGGATATAACAAGGTAGATAAATTGATGGGAGAACCTGGAGCTTCACAACGAACCGCCAGATTGATGATGAAGTATCTTACGTCATCTACACAAAGCCAGTAAGATAAGTATCGACTGGCTTTGTGTAAAGAAAATTTAGGATACTGTTTGATGGAACTGAATCAGACCTGTAATAGGATTGTCAATAATATTTTCAATATGAATATTTTTATCCTGAGCAACTTTACGAAGGATATCCTGATAATGGAAGGCGATTGAACCTGTGAAGTGAATCGGATAATCCTGGTAATTGGCAAACTTATTTACATATCGGTTGATAAACGCAACAAATCCGTTGTATATAAGTTGTTGAGAGTAAGGATGTGTAATATGATCAGATAAGAAACGAGAAAAAGAGGCAAAGTAACTGCTTGGGAAATTACGTTTATAGGCGTATTCCAGTACAGTCTCGATATTCAGATGGTATGTATCTTCAAATGCCTGGTGTAACTCTGCTGGCATTTCTTCATGGAAGAAGTGTTGAATAAGTGTTCTTCCCAGATACCCACCACTACCTTCATCTCCTAACCAGAAGCCTAAAGATGGACGTCCTGCAATGATATCATTGCCATCATATAGACCTATGTTTACGCCTGTTCCAATAATACAAATAATGCCTGCTTTATGACCACTGAGAGCTCTTGCTGCTGCTAGCAGATCATGACCAACATGAACCTGTGCATGTGAGAATAGACGGCTTACTCCTTCTTTGACAATGTTACAATTTGTCTCAGTTGAACAACCTGCCCCATAAAAGTGAATTTCGTCAACGGCAGTTGTACCTAGTTGGGGAAGTAGTTGAGATGCTATCTCAGCATAAATTTGGTCTGCATCCTGATGGTAAGGATTAAAACCGGCTGTTTTCGCCATTTTCACAGAGCCTTCTTCGGTTAGCAACCTCCAATCCGTTTTAGAAGAGCCGCTTTCAGCAATTAAGATCATTGGTATGAAGTAAATAAGGGAGCAGAAGTACAATAATGTATTAAAAAAAAGCAATTCTTCCGCTAAAATAATAGCTTTTTTTTAATTAAATGCTATCGTTCGTCGATAAAAGAAAAAAATTTCTTTTATCGACCTGTCATGATAAATTTTTTTATTATCAGCCTACTAATATACCAATAACCTCAAATTTATCAAAAACATTTTCGGTGTGTGGTGCATCTTCCATTTCTGGAGTCAGGTCCTGACCTGCCCAATGTTCATAATGCTTGCCATTGCGCCATAGCTTTGAAATGGTGACATCATAAATAAAACCCTGATAGGCAACCCATATCTCAGGTTTGTCCTGACCATTTCTAAGTGCTAGCTGTGAACGAGTATATTCTTTAAGATCCTGCATGTATAGGAAGAATTATGAAATCAATAAAATTAGTATTTCATAATCCGGAAAGTTTTATTGTTGGGATGTGAGATAGGTGTAATCCTTTAAAATAGTTTGTAGAAACTCAAGATTCGATTGAGCAGTTTGCACATCAAGCAGTGTTTGCAATTTAGCAGCTAATGAGGAAAGTAAATAAGGATCATTGCCATTGCGATGATATGTTTGTAGTGTCTCTCTGATGATTTCAATATCCCGATCACTCAAACGGATTACCTGAGGATATAAAGGCTGATAATTAGAGTCAACTTCAGGTAGACGAGTCTGAGCCAGTGTAACCCGTCGCTTCATTGTGATTACTGTCGTGCCAGCAGCCATATCTCCCAAACGTTGTCCCTGGGCACTGGTGCTTATAGTTATGATTGCGACTAAACCAATATTACAAGGAAAATAAACATCAATAAGTCTTAGCAGCCAGCGTATTAGATAATTGCCTATTGTTGGCTGAGTTCCATCTAATCGTACTACTTTTATATTGAGAGCTCGTTTGCCAATGGTTTGCCCATCCATAACAATCTCAAGTATCAATGTATAAAACATGACAGGCAAAAAGAGCAGTAGTATCAGAATACTAATAATATCAAATTTTTCCAGATATGAGTTTATACTTACTATATTCGTAGCAGCTCCAATTATAAACAATAGAATAAATACATAAGCTATTTGGATTAACCTGTCAATAATACCGGCAAGCAAACGATCTCCCACACCTGCGGGTTGGTACTCAATAAATACATTCTGAGTAGTCTGAATTTGTATAGTGTTCATACTTTACTGGATAAGCAAGATGTGGTGTTAATATATAGGGTAATATGTGAGATAAAGTGGATTGCCAAACAAAAATAGCCTAATACTTGAAAAAATCCTACATCTCAAATAGACAGGGATTTGGGAGTGAGTGAAAATAAACCATTATTTGGTAACCTGTATATTTGCCTTTATCCAAAAAGATACATTTCTTACACGGTTTTGTATAGAGCAATGGTTACCAGTGAAATACTTTGACCATTAAAATAGTATCTTTCCGGACAGACGTAATAACTATGAGAGAGGCATCTTTTGTAAAACAAAATACACCACGCTGGCAACAATTTGAGGAAATGTTAGTTGGTCATCAGGCTGGCAACCCTGATCAGTTGGCAGAACTGTTTGTTCAGCTAACGGATGATTTGTCCTATGCCCGTACACATTATCCGAACAGCCAGACAACTTTATATCTGAATAATCTTACAGCGAAAGTCCATCAATCCATTTATCGGAATAAGAAAGAAGAGAAGGGGCGATTGATTCGCTTTTGGAAAGAAGAGTTACCTTTATTAATGTATGCTTCCCGCAAACAGTTATTGTATTCTTTTCTTATCTTCTCCATATCTGTAGTGATTGGTGCAGTGTCAGCTGCCCATGATGACAGGTTTGTACGATTGATACTTGGTGACGGATATGTTGAGATGACATTGGATAATATAGAGAAGGGAGACCCAATGGGGGTATATAAACAGGAAGGAGAGACTCTGATGTTTTTAGCAATCACTAAAAATAATATAATGGTCTCATTTATAACATTTGTGTGGGGAGGTTTTCAGGGAATAATGCCAATGTTTCTTTTACTGTCTTTTGGGACAGGAATTTCATTGGTGAATAATGGAGTCATGCTTGGAGCCTTTCAATATTTCTTCTATCAAAAGGGATTGTTACTGGAATCTGCACTTACGATATGGATACATGGTACATTAGAGATTTCTGCAATCATCATTGCCGGATGTGCGGGTATAGTAATGGGAAATGCTGTGTTTTTTCCAGGCACATATACCCGAATGGAGTCCTTTAAACGTGGAGCGATGACGGGAATGAAGATAATCATAGGTATAGTTCCTATATTTATCGTTGCCGGATTCCTTGAAGGCTTTGTTACCCGACATACGGAAATGCCTATAGTTTTGAAACTAGCTATTATTCTTACATCTGCCTTCTTTATAGTCTATTATTTTGTTATTTATCCTATGCAGTTGCATAAGAAGCAATTAGCAATGAATATTGAAGAATAGAATCGAATAGATTCTTATAAAAATCTCATGAACACCCAGAAAATACAATTTCAGCAGATCCGTGACTTTGGACAGGTATTCAATGCCGGATTTGCATTTATGCGTGGACACTTCTTTCGCATCTTCAGATATCTGTTATCTATAGGGGGACCTTTCTTGTTGGTAGGAGTAGGTGTAACAGCCTTATTAATGATTCGTATGCAAAGTTGGACTACATCTATTAGTAAAGGAAGTGTTTTGCCATTTGCATGGACAGATTTTGGAATTACATATCTGGTAAATCTTCTTTCATTCTTTGTGGGGTTTGTAATGATAACAGCTGTGATAAACGCCTATATAAAGCTATATATAGAGAGCCCAGAGGTAAATCCGGATATCCAGTTGGGAGAAGTATGGAGTCAAGTTAAGAAAGATTTCTTCCGGTTAGCTGGACAACTCCTATTAGTATCTGTCTTTATTTTTGGATTAAATATACTGTTCTTGGTTCTGCCAGGATTACTGGGAACAGGTATGACGTCGGTTGGAATTGTTTTACTTGGCTTCTTTATAGGGTTTGGTTTGTTTATTTTTTTGATGCCCTATGTTGTAGGCGTACTGATTACTCAGATTTATTTTGGTAAGACAAGTTTCCTCAAGAATATTGCACGTACATTTTCTTTGGTTCAGGGTAATTGGTGGATAACTTTTGGATTGGGGTTTGTAAACACAATTATAATGAGTACGGTATTCTTCATCTGTTTTTTCCCTTTCTACCTTATAATGATAATTTCTATGGTTTCTCAGATGAGTTCTAATCCGGGGCAAACTCCTGATTTCTCATCAATGACTGTGGTAATCGTGGCTATGATTGTATTTATGACATTAGGGTACATGGCAACTTTTATTATTCATAATGTTATGGCTGCTGTGCATTATTTTAATTTGGAAGAGCGTAAAGGTGGTGGTGGCTTATTAACTAAGATTCAGAGTATAGGATCTGGAGACAATAGTCTGAAATCTCCTGTTGATTTTTATGATGAAGAAGAAAAATATTAACGATAAAGAAGACATAATTCTTTATAACCAAATAGGTAGAGAAGCTTCATTCTCTTTTCTATACTTGTTTTATCAAGAATCAATATTATCCGTGCGAAAAAATAATAATCCAAAATTTCAAAATAGATTCTTTAAGCAGACTTCTTCTATTCTGTGTAGGGGGCTATTTGTAGGAAGTGTATTTCTATCTACTCTGAATCTGCAGGCACAGGATACTACAATTGTGAAAGATGCAGTTGTAGATTCGGTTGCTATACCTACTACAGAGGAAGATAATCCGATCTCCGTTCATGAACGCCAACAGTGGCGCCCGGTTGTGGCCGAACCGCAGTTACAGGAGGCAAAACTTCGTAAGTTCGATCCTGATAAATTAAGTGATTTTGTAAATAATAGCGATTATCAATACGATATCAAACAACCTGCTGACCGATTATCCTGGTGGGAAAGATTTAAGGCATGGTTGAGTGAACTACTCAATGATTTATTTCGTGGGTATGGTAAAATACCAGGTGGTGATCGTACTATCAAAATCATTGTAATTGTTATTTCGGCTGGTCTTTTAATTTTTGCTTTGATAAAGTTTATTGGAGCAGATCCCAGAAGTTGGTTTAAACGTTCTGCCAAGACAGATGAGCTTTCACTGGAAGATATCGAAAATGATATTCATTCGATCAGCTTCGATGAAATGATTGCAGATGCAGTAGCTAAGCAACAACACAAACGTGCAATACGATTGTTCTATCTTAAATCCCTGAAGCAGCTAAGTGATAGAGACTGGATCGACTGGCAACCCTATAAGACCAACTATGAATATGTAAAGGAACTCAAGAAAAACGAGCTACTTGGAGATTTTAAACAGTTGACTTATTTATTTGAGTATATATGGTATGGTGATTTCCAGTTAGATGCAGTTTCATTTAAAGAAGCTGAACAGCGATTTTCTGGCTTTGAGCAAAAAATGAGGATAATGTAAATGAACGAGGCTGATCTCTGATTATAGCTTTACAGAGTCTTCTTATGATTATTACTACTACATGAAAAAATATAGCGCACCTCTTTTGTTTTTTGGAATAGCAATAACTCTGTTGGTTCTTCTTCAGATGAGTTCTCCACGACCAATTGACTGGACTGAAAATTACTATGCACAGGATAAAAGACCCTATGGAGCGAAGGTATTGGTTGATATGCTTCCATCACTTTTTCCTAAACAAAAAGTCAACATTCCTCAAACTTCACTCTATAAACGTAGGAAGCAGCTTAAACAGGGCAACTATATATTTGTAAACAAGAATTTCTTTTTGCGCCGAAGTGATTTGCATTTGTTACTGGATCTGGTATATAAAGGTAGCAATGCGTTTATTGCAGCTTCAAGCCTCTCCAGAGAGTTAGAAGATACACTGGATATTGAATCTAAGTATGTGTGGGCTGCATCAGATGTAAAGATAAATTTTACAGATCCTAAAATGCGTAGTTCACGTTCATTTGATTATACGCATATCAATTATCTGTATGGTATTCTCAGAGAAGACTCTGCAACCTCAATACCTCCGGTACAATTAGGAACAGTAGAAATCAGTGATATTGACATCCGGAATAAAAATGCGGGTAAATCAAAGGCTGCTACCAACTTTGTGGCAATTCCCTGGGGCAAAGGATACTTTTTTATCCATACGATGCCACAGGCATTTTCTAACTATAATATGATTCATCCCGAGAATGTAGCGTATATAGCCAAAGCATTTTCATATTTACCTGAACAGGAGGTATTTTGGGAGGACTTTTATACAGAAGACACTTATGCTTCTACCTATGTATCAAGAACAGAAGATGGGGAAGCAGGGAAGGAATCATATGAAGCCCCAACCGAAGAAGACCGCTGGGATGATTCAAAAATGACCCCTATTCGAAAAAACGAAGAACAGGGAGAAAGCCAATCCATGTTTCGTTTTTTATTATCCGAGCCTCCACTAAAATGGGCATTCTATCTGACATTGTTGTCTCTGGTGTTGTTTGTTTTCTTTGAAGCAAAACGTCGGCAACGGATTGTTCCTATCATAAAGCCACTGGCAAATACTACACTGGAATTTACAGAGACAATCGGACGACTATATTTTCAACATCAGGATCATAAAAATATTGCCGAGAAGAAAATTACCTATTTTCTGGAATACATACGTACACGCTATTACCTGAGCACACATCAGATAGATGATGAGTTTTATATTTCTCTTGCCCGGAAAAGTGGATATGACAAAGAAGAAATTATCTTACTATTCAGATACATTCAGTATATCCAGAAACAGGGTATTATCACAGAAGAACAACTCCTTGATCTGAACCGGCGAATCCAGAATTTTATTAAATAATAGACTAACAGTGTCTAAATAATCTAGCAATCATTTATAAAACAGAATTTATTAATGAACGAATTTGAAGCACGTACAGACCTGAGCCAGTTACGGGATGCTGTTGATCAGGTGAAAACTGAAATTGGAAAAGTAATTGTAGGACAGGAAGAAATGATAGAATTGCTACTAGCTGCTATTCTGGCAGATGGTCATGCACTTATAGAAGGAGTTCCCGGTGTAGCCAAAACGTTGACGGCCAAACTGATTGCCAAGACGGTATCTGTTGGATTCTCCCGTATTCAGTTTACCCCCGACTTAATGCCATCTGATGTGTTGGGAACTCAGGTATTTAATCAGAAAAGTTCAGAGTTTCAGTTTAAGCAAGGACCTATCTTCTCAAATATTGTTTTGATTGATGAGATAAACCGCTCTCCTGCAAAGACACAGGCTGCTTTATTTGAGGTAATGGAAGAACGTCAAATAACGGTTGATGGCACGACTTATCTGATGGATGCTCCTTTTCTTGTACTGGCAACCCAGAACCCGATAGATCAGGAAGGAACCTATCGGTTGCCAGAAGCCCAGCTAGACCGTTTTCTGTTTAAAATAGACGTGAAGTATCCAAACCTGGATGAAGAAATACAGATTTTGACACAGGCTCATTCCCGAACCTCCCATACTGCAATAGAAGAGGTAAGCCCTGTTCTTACAGTTGAACAGATTGCTCAATACCGTCAGCAGGTGAAAGCGCTTCGTGTGGATGCCAGTCTTATCCGGTATATTGCTCAGATTACAAACAATACCCGAAATAGCCTTTCATTATCATTGGGTGCATCTCCCCGGGCTTCTCTAGCTATATTGAATACTGCCAAAGCTATTGCAGCTATTCGTGGACGTGATTTTGTAACACCTGAAGATATTAAACGCGTCACCATTCCTGTACTGCGCCATCGGGTAATGCTGACTCCTGAAAGAGAAATGGAAGGTGTAATAGCTGATGATATTATAAAACAGATTCTGGATGGTATTGAAGTACCCAGATAACAGTTTACACATGTTTCTGGCATTTTAACGTATTTGTGTGTTTTAACAGAATAACTCTTCTGAAAATACACAAATACAGATAGTAATAGCTTATGATACGATCTCTCTATCTCAACAATCGTTTTTTTATTGTAGTCATCGCCATTATCGGACTGTGTTGTCTGGGTTTTGCCTATCCCTTTTTTTTTACAATAGCTCAGGTAAGCCTATTGGTTACAGGCTTTTTGTTGATTGCAGACATTCTGCTATTGTATCGCCAGAAAAATGGGATAAAGGCAAAACGGAGTGTACCTGAAAAACTATCTAATGGGGATGATAATCCAATAGATATTTCTTTGCAAAATGGCTATGGATTTCCTGTGACAATCCGGATGGTAGATGAAGTACCATTCCAGTTTCAGTTGCGGGATATGGATCTCCGTTTAACACTGCAAGCCAGAGAGAACAAACAGGTAAGATATACATTACGGCCAGTAAAAAGGGGAGAATATCAGTTTGGGGCCCTTAATATCTTTGTTTCCGGAATAATTGGGTTGGTTCGAAGACGATACATATTTGATCAGGGCGAATCTGTACCTGTATATCCATCGTATCTGCAAATGAGAAAATATGAGCTTCTGGCTATCTCGGATCGTCTGACCGAAATGGGCATTAAGAAGATCAGGAGGATAGGGCAGAACCGCGAATTTGAACAGATAAAAGAGTATGTCCAGGGTGATGATATCCGGACTATTAACTGGAAAGCTACTGCACGACGTAATAACCTCATGGTGAATCACTACCAGGATGAGAAATCACAAAACGTATACTCAGTGATTGACAAGGGGCGGGTTATGAAGATGCCATTTGAAGGAATGAGCCTGGTAGATTATGCAATCAATGCAAGCCTGGTACTTTCAAATATTGCCGTTCTGAAAGAAGACAAAGCAGGTATTATTACATTTAATCACAACATTGGAACTGTACTGCCTGCAAGTCGTAGTAATCTGCAGATGAAAAGCATCCTTGAGGTTTTATATAATCAGCGCACTAACTTTAAGGAGTCTGACTATGAGTTATTATATACCCGCATCCGGCGAGTAATTACCCAACGAAGCCTGGTGATATTATATACTAACTTTGAAACCTTGTCCAGCATGGAAAGGCAACTGCCTTTTCTGGTACAAATTGCAAAAAATCATTTGTTGGTAGTTGTGTTTTTTGAGAATACAGAATTAGTAGAAATATTAGAGAAGCCTGTATTCAATACAGAAGAAGTGTATAAGCAGACAATAGCACAAAAGTTTGCCTTTGAAAAAAGGCAGATTGTGAAGGTACTACAACAACACGGTATTCATGCTGTACTTACCCCCCCACAAAAGCTAACCGTAAATACTATCAATAAGTACCTGGAGCTGAAAGCAAGAGGTCTGATATAAAATATGAGATTTTTCTTCCAATAAAAAAGGATCTGTTATGTCAGATCCTTTTTTATTGGAAGAAATTTATGTAATCCCATTCTTGTCAGACAGGTTTAATCTATTTATCATTCACCACAAGAGAAACCTCATGCGTATATTTCTATGCAAGCAAGAGCTTTGCGGTGAATTCCGATCAGATTTTGTTTTTGCAGTGAACTATGCGCAAAACAAAAAAGTGATCGGAACTCCAGTCAAAATGAAAAATGATTGGAATTATGTTTAAAAGCAAATGTGCTATGTATACTATGCAAACTTTTCATTAGTCAGAGGGCCTGCCTTGTCTTCTTTGAAAAATATTTTGCAGTGAACAATGCACAGACAGGACATCTTTCCAAAAGAAGTTGCTACCCTTTATTTATAATTAATATGAATCAGAAAGGCGTATTAGACTGATATACCATAGGAATTATAAAGGATCTGCAGTGACTTTGAACGTTGTATTTATTTTCAGTTCCATTTCTGGCCAAGGCGCAGAACGAGTTACCACTTCATTTTCAAGTGTATAATTTGATTTTTTTATGTATTCATCCAGTTTCTCCTGAGTAGGGTCGAGCTCCAGCTCTTTTCCAACAGTTGTAGGTATACTCGTTTTAGATGCAATCAGAACTTTAGGTAGACCATCTGCTTTAATGTATATTTTAATCGATTCAATAAAACGGAAGTCTGCATCACTGGGTGACGTAATGGCTAATTTAAGTTTTTCAAGGACAATGTTTTTAACCAGGTTCGCATTTGTACCTTCGTTTTCAAATGTCTGACTTGAGTTAGTAGTAATAGATGGTGTAGGAACAATGTTATTGAAAATAGGATTGACCATGTTGGCACCTGGTATTGTACAGGTTGACTCATTGTTAATCCGGAAAGTAAGCAATCGATTCAGTTGATCTTTACAGCTATAGCTTAAGAAGGAAATAAAGAGGGTAACAGCAAGTAAAACTTTTTTCATAAAAGAGTTAGAGATTAAATAAACAATATGTTGAGGGGTATATCATACAAACTACGGGAAAACCAGAGACATGGTTTTCGCACTTTTACAGTTTATAGGATATATGTAAGAAAGTGCTGAAACTGATCAATTTTAGAACTTTCTCTGTAACAGAATGATATAGAGTGAAATGGCAAAAATCCTGGATGAAAAGGAGAATTGGGATTGTGAAGAAGAATTTTTCTTTGATGCTGTAAATAAAAGAAAGTGATGAAATAAGTTTCAGGAAGAGATAGGAAAAGGTTATAAAAATACAATTTGGCAATAGAAACAAATCTGTTCTTACGTTTTGATCACGATAATTTATTACTTTAGGGTTTATAAATTGAAAAACTTTCTGCAATATTTGTATAAAGAAAGTTTTGTTAAAGTGCTTTTTCTGAATCTGGTAAGGAAGTAGCATATAAAATGTCAATTCATTATGACACAAAAGATTGTTTGGGGACTACTGGCTTTGTCTCTTTTGTTGTCCTCTTTCTCTGGTAAATTGCCTGTAAGCTCGATACAGCCATATTCTTCCAAAGCAGCTAAGGCTGCCAGTGCTTATCCTTTCATCAAGCAGGATAAAAATCAAATTATAACGTATCAGGGGGAATCTATGAAGTACTTCTATGCTTCGTTAGATTCGCTTAGTCACCATACCAAACAGAAGGTTAATGTTATTCATATAGGAGATTCTCATATACAGGCAGACTTCTTTTCGGGACATTTACGTGAAATGCTTCAGGCAGATACTCTCTTTGGCAATGGAGGACGTGGCCTGGTATTTCCTTACAATGCCGTTCGCACCAATGCTCCTGACAATCTGAAGATTGCCTATACAGGTATATGGGAAGGATGTCGCAATATTTCAAGAGATAAAAGCTGCAACTGGGGGCTCGCAGGAATTACGGCTACTACCTATAGCCCTGTAGCAACCTTAACTATAGATCCTACCACGAAGGCTGTGTTACCTTACTCCTTTACAAAGGTCCGGATATTTTTTGATACGCGTGATTCTACGAACTTCCTGTTAAAGATTTTAAACCAGGATACTCCACTAAATATAAAGCTGGAGGATGGATATGCTATATTAGAGTTACCTCGTCCCACTACTACTATTACACTTGGATTTGAGAAAAGCAGTGAAGGGCAAAATCATTTTACATTACAGGGAATTGCACTTGAAAATGATCAGCCTGGTATACAATACCATTCTGCAGGAGTGAATGGAGCAGAAGTGACGTCTGTACTTCGTATGCCTTCTCTGGAAAAAAATATGGCTGTATTAAAACCTGATCTGGTGATTATTTCTCTTGGTACTAATGATGCATTTCGTAATCTGGATACTAAATTATTTAAGCGTAATTATGGCGAGTTGATCCAACGTATTCGCCGTGCCAGCCCTCATACGTCTATTCTATTAACAACTCCTGGTGATAATCTGCGTGGAAAGAAATATGTTAACCCTGATAATGCCAAAGCAGTAAAAATAATGAATGAGTTGGCTGAAGAAACAGGTGTAGCTGTATGGGATTTTTATGAAGTAATGGGTGGCTTACAGTCCATTAAACGCTGGTATGTAAACAAACTGGCTGCCTATGATAAGGTGCATCTGACTCAGCATGGTTATATGCTTCAGGCAGAACTTCTATATGATGCATTGTTGAACGATTATGAAACCTACAAGCATAACAAGGAAGGCCGTCCGCTAGCTGCAGGTGGAGGTAAATAATAAGCTATAGAAATGAATACAGATGTTGAGTAAGCAGATATTTATCTGCTTATTTGCATTTATATACAACTCGATTTCAATTAAATACACTCGTTAAACTCTAATTTATAATTACACTTGCTTACACTTAAAGACATCTTCAGTTTTGATCCGCAACACCCTATGATCTTTACCACACCCTTATTTTGGGTGTTTTTTGGTGTGGTCCTGCTGATCTATCAGTTCATTTATCCAAACCATACTTTACGCAATGTTTTTCTGTTAATCTTTAGCGTATTCTTTTATTATAAGTCTGTTGGTTATTTCTTTATTCTACTGATTTTGACTGCCATCATTGATTATACAATGGGTTGGCAGATATATCAGACACAGACAAAATGGAAGAAAAAATTTTTTATTGTGTTGAGTTTGTGTTTAAACCTGGGTTTGCTTTCTTATTTTAAGTATGCTTATTTCTTTGCCAGTATTCTGAATGAAACATTCGGATGGCACTTACAACCAATAGACTATCTGGCTGTGTGGTCTAATGCCTGGACAGGAGGTAAGCTGGATATTTTTAAAATTATAGCTCCAGCCGGAATCTCATTTTATACATTTCAGAGTATCAGCTATTCAGTTGATATTTATCGGGGGCATTTGAAGCCAGTAAAGAGTTTTTGGGACTTTGCCTTTTTTGTTAGTTTCTTTCCGCAGCTTGTGGCAGGACCTATTGTTCGTGCGGTAGATTTCGTTCCTCAGATTGATAAACCCTATAAAGTTAGTGCAGAGGAGTTTAACCATGCAATCTATCTGATTGTAGGAGGATTGGTTAAAAAGATTCTGGTATCTGATTATCTGGCAGCTAATTTTGTTGATCGGGTTTTTGATAGTCCTGAGACATATACAGGATTTGAAAATTTAATGGCTGTATATGGATATACCATTCAGATCTACTGTGACTTCTCTGGTTATACAGATATGGCTATTGGAGTAGCTCTATTATTAGGCTTTCGCTTAACGATCAACTTTTTATCTCCTTACTCTGCTGTGAATATTACAGACTTCTGGCGGCGTTGGCATATATCGCTTTCTACCTGGTTGCGTGACTATTTATATATCTCCTTAGGTGGAAACCGAAAAGGTAAAATCCGACAGTATTTAAATCTGTTTATCACTATGTTGCTGGGAGGCCTATGGCATGGAGCCAACCTGAAATTTATTATATGGGGTGGTTTACATGGTCTTGCATTAGCCTTTCACAAACTTTGGATGGATATTACAGGATCAAAAAACAAAACCTCTACAGGTTTGGGTCGTTTCATTGCTCAATTTATCACATTTCATTTTGTCGCTTTCTGCTGGATGTTTTTTAGAGCACGTGACCCTGATCAGGGAGCATGGGGAGTGGATTGGTCAAAAGATGTATTGATGGTATGGAGAATGTTAAATCGTATTGCCTATCATTTTGAGCCTCAGTTAATCATTCAGCAAATCATTGCTTACAGGTTTATATTTCTGATTATGGTTACTGCGTATCTGATTCACTGGTTGCAACGGCATACAAAAGAGACATTTGAAGGATGGTTTGGGGCAGTACCTGATTTTGTGAAAGCGGCTATCATTGTTTGTATTATAATGGCACTTTATCAGGTTAAAACAGATACTCAACCTTTTATTTATTTCCAGTTCTAAGTTGATTTAACCTCTACATGTATAAAAGAAAAGGTGCTGCATTCTCCAATGCAGCACCTTTTCTTTTATAGGATTAGTTAACAAATCTCAGATTAATGTCCGCCACTCATAGGTTTGTCAAAGTCCATTCCCTGTGATTTTAAGATGCCTTTCACACGGATAGCAAACCATGCCAGATACAGGAAGCCTACAATAGGAACTATATATGACCAGTGGATACCAATTGCAGGTACATCTGCCAATCCTCCCTGGAATGGCGGGATTAAGGCTCCTCCTAATATCATCATAATAAGGAATGCTGATCCTTGGCTTGTGTACTTCCCTAATCCAACGACTGATAAAGCAAAAATACAAGACCACATTACAGAACAACACAATCCACCACTGATAAAGGCAAAGACAGCAACTTTTCCGGTCGTAAATAAACCTAATAACATTGCAATAACACCCAAGACACTTACTGCCAATAGTGTTTTAGTTGGCTTCTCTTCTCCCCAGAACATAACTGCAATCAAAACACCAATACACAGTACATAAATGTATAGGTCACTGACATCTGTACCACGTAGCATATTTACACCTAGGATAACCGCAAAAGCTAGTAAAGGAACTAGAATTGTAGCGATTATCTTCGAGTTCTTCGATAGGTTAAATACAGAGATAGCACCAATCCATCTACCAATCATCATACTGCCCCAATACAAAGAAATGAAGTGAGATATATGAGATTCGTCTAAGCCACCAAACTCAGGTAATTTCAACAATGCACCCATATTACTTTGAATGGTAACCTCTGTACCTACATAGATAAAAATTCCAATCATCCCTAAGATTAATTGAGGAAACTTGATTGCTCCCCAGCCATCACTGTTCTTAATAGCACTTGTGTAAGAAACAAACAATATAACCAGCACCCCTATGATTGTTAGAGATATTAAAGCGAGGCTGCTTATTTCTGTAAACAAACCTAATAATATAACAACTCCTACCAATGCAGTCATTACCAGTAAGGAATTGGTAGCCTTTGTTGTTTTCTCAAATTTCTCATCAGTAGTCACTCGTGGTAGTTTGGAAACTGCAAAAATAATAGCAACTAATCCAAAAACTCCTGCCAAAATTAAATATAATGAATTGATTGATTTAATATCCGCACTAGCACCTGCACCTTCTGCTACATTACCAAATAACAAAAAACTAACTACTAATGGGCCAATAGTTGTTCCAAAAGAATTTAATCCACCTGCCATATTAAGTCGATGTGCACCTGATTCTGGGCTTCCCAATGCGATAGCAAAAGGTTGAGCTGCTGTTTGTTGTAGTGAAAAGCCAAGGGCCACTACAAAGAAAGCTCCCAAAATGAGGCCAAACGAACCTGCATTAACAGCAGGAATCATGCATAATGCCCCTATAATAGAGATTGTCAGTCCAAGTATAATACCATTTTTATACCCTATTTTATTTAATATATCAATTCCGCTGGCTACAGAGAAAATATAGAGGAGTAGTGATCCAATATAGTATGCTCCATAAAAAGCTGTGTCTATTAATTGAGACTGAAATTGATTAAGATTAAAGTGTGTCTTACAAAATGGAATGAAGATCCCGTTGGAGGCAGCCACAAACCCCCAGAAGAAAAAGACGGTGATAAGAATAAAAAACTGGGGGTGAGTACCAGTTTTAGTTTGCTCTTTAGTTATAGACATAATTATTGATTGAGGTATAAGTTACAGAGTCGTAAAAATATCCAAAAAAAACTAAATAAAAACGAAATAGAGATATTTAGAATAATTGAAATAGCCTATTTGCCTGATTAGGCGTTACTTAGATAGTTAGAAGATTTTAGGTGGATTTAGTTCTGGTAAGCCGAGCGGTTTTTGCCAAACATTATTTTATGAACAAAATTTAATTTGCACCTTTGCACTCCTTTATACATACCCCCTTTATGACTTCTATTGCCATTTTTGCTTCCGGTTCTGGCTCCAATGCTCAAAAGATCATGGAATATTTTGACAATCACCCTTCTATTCAGGTAAAGCTGGTATTGTCAAACAAAGAAGATGCACCTGTATTATTACGGGCAGCTAATTTTATGGTGCCCACGTATGTGTTTGACCGCAAAACATTTTACGAAACAACCAAAGTAGAGGAGGAACTAGCAAGCTATAAGATAGATTATATTGTACTGGCAGGATTTCTTTGGTTAATACCTCTTCCGTTGATACAGAACTACCCTGATAAAATTATCAATATTCATCCGGCACTGTTACCTAAATATGGAGGAAAGGGAATGTATGGAATGAAAGTGCATGAAGCTGTGGTACAGGCAAAAGACACAGAAACAGGTATTACTATTCACCTAATTAATGAAGAGTATGACAAAGGTGAGCATCTCTTTCAGATATCTTGTGCAGTTGAGATTGGTGATACACCAGAACGTGTGGCAGAAAAAGTACATGCGTTAGAACATGCACATTTTCCAAGAATAATTGAAGATTGGATACAGAGAAGAGGTAGATAAATAGACTGGATTGACTTGATGCAAGAGAGATGGGAGATAGCTGGTTATTGAAGAAATATGAAAAAAAATACTATTTCTGATAGTGTATTTTAAATCAATCAGCAAAAAAACTAACTTTGCGCCTTCGTTTTTCTTGAGTACGATTTTGATTAGTTTTTAATAGTTAAATTACATCCTTTAGCCAGCTGGTAAGCTGGAATATTTTGTTTCTGTATCTGCCTATTCACTCTATCAGCAATTTCAGTTTTTATGTCTTCTCGTAAAATACAATCAGCCCTGATTTCTGTTTATTACAAGGATGGTCTTGCGCCTATTGCTCAATTGCTTCATCAACAAGGTGTTACTATATATTCAACTGGTGGAACACAGACGTTTCTGCAGGATCTGAATATCCCTGTAATTCCAGTAGAAGAGCTGACATCGTATCCATCTATTTTAGGTGGTCGAGTAAAAACTCTTCATCCTAAGGTTTTTGGAGGGATTTTGCACCGTCGCGATGAGGCAGCTGACTTAGATCAGGTAAAACAATATGAGATCCCTTCTATGGATCTGGTGATTGTAGATTTATATCCATTTGAAGAAACAGTTGCTTCAGGTGCCTCTGAAGAAGATATTATTGAAAAAATAGATATTGGAGGCATTTCTCTGATACGTGCTGCTGCGAAAAATCACAAAGATGTTGTCATTGTTTCTTCTCGTGAACAATATGCAACATTAGAGCAAATATTACGTGAAAAGAACGGAGAAACCGAACTCGCTGACCGCAAGCATTTTGCTGCTCAGGCTTTTGATATAACTTCTCATTATGACACTGCCATTTTCAATTATTTTAATCAGGAAGAAACGATTCCTTCATTGAAAATATCGGAGCGTCAATCTCAGACATTACGTTATGGCGAAAATCCGCATCAAAGAGGATGGTTCCATGGTGATTTAAATGCCATGTTTGATCAATTACATGGTAAAGAATTGTCTTACAATAACTTACTGGATGTAGATGCGGCTGTGCTTCTTATTGAAGAATTTAAAGGAGAAACAGCATATGCCATTCTGAAACACAATAATGCATGTGGAATTGCAGTAGATCCTAATCCAACTCAAGCCTACCTGAAAGCCTTAGCCAGTGATCCTGTTTCTGCATTTGGAGGTGTTATTATCACTACAACTGAAGTAGATATTGCCACCGCAGAAGAGCTAAATAAATTATTTTTTGAAGTGTTGATTGCTCCCTCATTCAGCCAGAGTGCATTTGAGTTACTTACAACTAAAAAGAATCGGATTCTTTTAAAGAAAAAAGATGTAACATTGCCTAAAATGCAGGTGCGCACAGTCTTAAATGGTATCATGCGTCAGGATCGGGATGCGAAAATGGAGACAGTGCCTGAATTACGTACTGTAACTGACAAAGTACCAACAGAAGCCGAAAAAGAAGAATTGATTTTTGCTGCAAAAATTTGTAAGCATACTAAATCAAATACTATCGTTTTATCAAGAGACAAGCAATTGATTGCTAGTGGGGTAGGGCAAACATCCCGAGTAGATGCTCTAAAGCAAGCTATTGAGAAAGCTCGTTCTTTTGGATTTGATCTACAAGGTGCTGTTATGGCATCAGACGCTTTCTTCCCATTTGCTGATTGCGTCGAAATTGCACATGGGGCAGGGATTACAGCTGTGATACAACCTGGAGGATCTATTCGTGATCAGGATTCTATCAATTTTTGTAACCAGAATGGTATGGCAATGGTCACGACAGGAATTCGCCATTTTAAACATTAATGCCCTATATAAATCTACATAAATGTAGAAAATCTTACAAGGCATAACTCTTGTGTCAAAAGTAGTATTTTTCATAGATTTGCTTTTGGCTGTTTTGTTTGTAATTTTGGAGATTTAGTGGTTTATACATCTAAGTATGAGAGTTGTTTGATTTGTTTGAACTAATGTAATTCAAAGAAAATATATGGGATTGTTTAACTTTTTGACAAGTGATATTGCGATAGATCTGGGCACTGCTAATACACTGATTGCACATAAAGACAAGATTGTTGTAGATGAGCCTTCCATCATTGCTATTGATAAAATGAATAATCGTGTACTGGCTATCGGCAAAGAAGCCATGCAGATGCACGAAAAAACACATGAAAATATCAAGACAATCCGGCCTCTTAAAGAC
The DNA here is from genome assembly GCF_030068545.1 of Xanthocytophaga flava. Classification (NCBI taxonomy): domain Bacteria; kingdom Pseudomonadati; phylum Bacteroidota; class Cytophagia; order Cytophagales; family Rhodocytophagaceae; genus Xanthocytophaga; species Xanthocytophaga flava. The sequence continues at coordinate 282,996 of NZ_JASJOR010000007.1, forward strand.
GGTGTGATTGCTGACTTTACCGCTGCCGAACAGATGATCAAAGGTATGATCAAAATGATCGATACTGGTAGCAAGTTATTTACTCCTTCTCACCGGATGGTAATCTGTATTCCTTCTGGAATTACGGAGGTTGAAAAACGGGCCGTTAAAGATTCTGCAGAACATGCAGGTGCTAAAGAAGTATATATGATTTATGAACCAATTGCAGCTGCAATCGGAATCGGTATTGATATTGAACAACCGGTTGGTTCAATGGTTGTTGATATTGGTGGAGGTACAACAGAGATTGCGCTTATTGCTCTTTCTGGTATTGTATGTGATCAATCTATACGGGTAGCAGGTGATGTCTTTACGAAGGATATTCTGGACTATATGCGTCGTCAGCATAACTTGTTGATTGGAGAACGGTCTGCCGAACGAGTGAAGATTGAGGTGGGTTCTGCTTTGACTGAACTCGAAGTACCACCAGCTGATTATGAGATCCGTGGACGTGATTTGATGACCGGTATTCCTAAGACTGTAAAGGTTACTTTTACAGAGATCGCGTATGCTCTGGATAAATCAGTATCTAAAATAGAAGAGGCAGTATTAAAGGCACTGGAGATGGCTCCTCCTGAATTATCTGCAGATATTTATACTAATGGTATTCACCTTACTGGTGGAGGTGCTTTACTACGAGGTTTGGATAAAAGAATTGCCGCTAAGACTAAGCTTCCAATCCATGTGGCAGATGATCCTTTAAAGGCTGTTGTACGTGGTACAAGTCTGGCTATGAAAAATCTGCGTAGTTTCCGTCCTGTATTGATGACCTAATTTTTACTGAATAGGGAACAACGCAAACATAACTTCGTATATAGGATGTTTTAGTATAATTCATCTAGGTATACATTTGCGTATTTCCCTATTCACACTACAAGAACATGCAGCGGATTTTTTGGTTTTTATTTACTTACAGGGCTTTCATTCTATTTGTACTGCTGGAAATTTTCTGTGGATGGCTTATTGTGAAAAATAATGCCTACCAGGGAGCCTATTTTTATAATTCTTCAACCCGATACACTGCGGATGTCCTAAAAAAGACACAAGAGGTAAAAGATTATTTTGGGCTTAAAGATGTCAATCGGGAACTGGCTGCAGAAAATGCCCAATTACATCAGATGTACGAACAACTTGCATTGAGTAAAGTTGCACAGCAGGGGAGTTATAAGCCTGATTCGGCGCTAACTCAACGATTTAAGTTTGTTGCTGCGAAGGTTATACGTAGTTCTACTGTTTCACCACGTAATACCATTACAATAGACAAAGGTACATTGGATGGGATTAAACCTGATATGGGAGTCATCTCTCCACAGGGAGTAGTAGGAAAGATAACGGCATGCTCGGAACATTTTTCTGTAATAACTTCTATATTACACATCGACTATAGATTATCTTCACAGATAAAAAAGAATGGAAGTGTTGGGACTGTAGAGTGGGACGGTAAAAATAGCCAGATATCTGCAATGAGATATGTTCCACGTTATGTAGAGGTTCAGGCAGGAGATACTGTCGTAACATCCAGTTATAACTCTGTATTTCCACAAGGTGTATTGGTTGGTGTTATTAAGAAAGTTAGTGCTGCACCATCTGAAACTGCGTATGACCTGACAGTACAGTTGGCAACTGATTTTAACAGATTGTCTTATGTATATGTAATCAACAATATTTACAAAGAAGAACAGGAGATACTGGAAAAGAAAAACGTTCCTGTAGAATCAAATACGCCATAATCTATATCTGGGAAAGAAAAAGATATCTATAAGCAACCGGCGGCCGACTTACTATGAATGGTAGAGAATTTTTTTTGCAAGCTATATATTTTGTCATTTATGTAGGGTTACAGATGGTTTTTGTCCGTAACCTGGTTGTATTTGACGTAGCTTTTTGTTTTGTCTATGTAGCATTTATTTTATTGCTGCCTCTGGAGACAGATACTGTCCTATTGTTATTGCTTTCTTTGATAACGGGTCTGCTTGTAGATTCTTTCTATGATACAGCGGGGATACATGCCGCAGCTTGTGTGCTAATAGGGTATTTGCGTCCATGGGTGATTCGAATTATTACACCTCGTGGGGGATATGACCAGAACCTGAGGATATCACTGGATCATATGGGAACAGAGTGGTTCTTTTCTTATTCCCTTATTCTTATCGTATTTCACCATCTGGCTTTATTTCTCATTGAAGCAAGCCAATGGAGTTTGGTTCCATTGGCGTTACTCAAAACACTTTGTAGTTCTGTATTTACCTGGATTATGTTGGTTATTATTCAGTATCTTTTTTATCGGAGACGATAGACTGATTTACTTTATCAGGCCGTTAGCTTCTACTCTGGCTTTTCTGATCTCTGTATTAATGATATCTGTTTCGATTAATCCATCGCGAAGTCTGACAATGCGGTGTGCATAACGTGCTATGTCTTCTTCGTGTGTTACCATGATAATAGTATTGCCTTTGCTATGTAATTCCTCAAAAAGGTCCATGATCTCATAAGACGTTTTGGTATCAAGGTTTCCCGTAGGTTCATCGGCCAGTAGGATACTTGGATCGTTGACAAGGGCACGTGCTACCGCAACCCGTTGGCGCTGACCTCCTGATAGCTCATTAGGCTTATGTTTATATCGTTCTCCCAATCCTACACTTCGTAAGGCTTCCAGGGCTTTTTCTGTTCGGTCTGCCTTGTTAAATCCTGCATAAATAAGAGGAAGCGCTACATTTTCCAATGAAGAAAGACGGGGAAGGAGATTAAAGGTTTGAAATACGAACCCAATTTCTTTATTTCTTATCTCTGCCAGTTCATTGTCACTCATATCACTAACATCCTTACTATTCAGGATATATTTGCCATTAGTGGGGGTATCCAGACAACCGATAATGTTCATCAAGGTTGATTTTCCCGAACCCGATGGACCCATAAATGCAACATATTCCCCTTTATTAACAGATATAGTTACAGATTTTAGGGCTTCAATTACCTCCTCACCCATGATATATCGTTTGGAGATGTTGTGGGTTTCAATGATCTTCTTCATCGGATTAGTTTGATAGTTTAATCCTATCTCTGTATGAGTACAGAAGTAGGGATTTGGCATGATATGGATAATGTTAATTAGAAGAACTCGCACACAATTACCAATACCTCCAGAATAATGGAAATGACGTCTGTCGGTTGTTTGTTTTTTTGTGATGACTCTGATTCCTCAGGATTCATGGAGTCTTCTGCTGATTTTTCCAGTTCCATATATTCATGGATTTTTCTATTTTAAAAATAGAGAAATTACTTCCATTCTGCCAGCTTTTTTTCTATCAAAGCTCGTTTCTCTTCGTATTTTGGTGCAAAAGACTGATAATCGGCAGGGGAGAGGATTCTCTTGAGCTCTTCCATTCCTTGGGCTGCATAGTCTGTAAGATTTAATTCAAGTGATTGTAGAACATAGGCTTTCTGAATTTCAGGCGCCATAGCATTTGTTTGTAGCGCTGTAGTTAAGATCTCATAGCCCCGATCCGGATTATTCTGACGATTATAAAATTCTTCAGTAGCCAGAACGATGCTTTCATCAAAAGGAAGTTCTTTCATTGCTTGCAGATAATATTTTTCAGCCTCTGCTTTTTTACCTGCACTAGCTGCTATCTCTGCCTGATAAAATGTCTTTCTTGGTGAATGAGAAGAGGTGATAAGCTTAGCCAGTGTATTCCAATCTTTTTTCAGCCATACCGTTTTTAGTTGTAGTTCATTAATTAACTCTTTTGCTGAACTATCAGTAACAGACAAAGACTGAAGCGCCTGTAGGTCACTTTCTGCTGCACTGGTATTGTTTGCATTCAGATGATTCTCTGCCAGATACAACAAAGCAGATGCTCTAAAGCTTAGATCATTAATACTGGATACAACAGGAGTAAGATCCTCTTTTTTACTAAAGTAGACCAATGCCACTTTCTCAGCATCAGATAAAGAATCTGTTTTATATCCGGATAGAGTATGTGTTACTTTGGCCATCGTATTCGATACTCCTCTGAATTGAGGTATGGGGCTCATACGTAATGCTTGCCATAGGGAGTCTGCTCTTCTAAAATCCCCAGTTTCTGTTAATGCAAACCCTTGGTTAACTAAACTAAGTGTATCTCCTGCCTTGACAGCTTTTTCAAACCGATATACGGCTAATGCAGGAGCATTTTGTTGTAAATACCAGGTACCTAATGTTTTATTTAAGTGTGCTGACTGTTGCCCACTGGTTCCTTGTTCCGTATTTTTTAAAATATCTACTCCTTTTGCAATGTTTTGTGTATAATATAACTGTACAGCTTGAGCAAAATCCAGATAGCTGGTGAACAAGGAGTTTTCCGGTTTGGTGGTTATAAGTTTGAGTTGGTGAGCAGGAACAGTATCCTTATCTGTTTTGTGGTTCAGAACATAGTTATACAAGTAGGTAAATCGTTCTCGCGTTAATAGAGTATCTGGAATTGGAAGATAAGCTTGTTTATCCTGTTTATGTAAAATATTGCTCATCACCAGTCGGTTGCTCTCCAGAGCATAATAACTGGATGGCTGGATTGTTCCAAATATCGAATCTATTTTCTGAACGGAGAGATTTTTAGCCCAGAAGGCCACAAGGTTGGTTTGTACTTCTTCAGATTTATTTGTGAGATCAAGTGCCTGATTATAATAATAATATGCGGAGTCTAGTACATGAGTTTTTTCATACAAAATGGCCAGATTATTAAATAATTCACCACTATTTGGAAACTTCTGTGTACCTTCTTTGAGTGTAAATAATGCCTCGAAAAACAATTCCTCCTGACTATAAAGCTGGCTTAACGCTGCATATGTATAAGGGGTGGGCTTATTGGTAATTGCCTGTTTTAAGAAGGCGGCCATAACTTCCGGGTTGTTGTGTTGCTTGGCAATGGTCGCCAATGCATAATTGGATTTATGGTTGCGTTGCTGAAATAGTAATGCTTTCTTGTAATAAGATTCAGACAATACATAACTCTTCTCCGCAAAGTAAAGGTCTCCCAGATAGTTATGATAGCCTGCAACTCCTTGGTTAAATGGCAACATGCTAACCCTGAATAAAAGAGCCAGCATAATCAAAGCTGCCAGTGCAAATGAAAGTCCAAAGGGCATGATACGAGGCTGATACATTATTTTATGTACAGGTAATCCCTGAGTCATTGGACCACGGAAATTAATTACTACATACATGTAGAATGCTATCCCCATTGCCAGATGTGAATAGATAATGGTATCCTCATACATATCCATCATTGGATCATTGCCTGTGGCAATAGCATATCCGATACTACTTATAGTGATAATGCCCAACACCACATAGAGCATAGTACTATATGGATCCGATAGCCAGGAATCTACTCGCTTGCGAAATCCCCATATCCCCAGTATAAGAGTAATAATGAGTAGATAAAATCCATTAATGTATAGGAAGTTCCAGTCAATAAGACCTGAGTTATACAGATAAGAAACTATTAGATTACCTACATAAAAAAGAGTAATCACTGTAAAATGGAAAAGACTGTTACGACTGGTGGTTATGCCTGTATTAGTGATAAGCAGCAACAAATGAGAAGGGATCTCGTGAGCTGTAATAAAGATAAACAATACACTGATAATTGCCAGAATTCGTGTACCATACGACAGAATACTCATGGACGGATTGTGTATTGCTGCAAACTTTATGGAGATAAAAGCTACAAACAAAATCACTAGCGTAAATGTCAGCAATCGGATGGGTAGTGATATGTCAGGACGGAATGCATGGAAATAATAACTAACAGGTAGAATAACTATAAGAAATACAATAAGGATTGTAAAGTTAGAGAATCCCCATACCTGTAATATATCAAACTGAAATGATGTGAATAAGGCTATGACAACCATCATGCTTCCCAGATACCACCACCTTGATAATGAAGGCAACAAGCTTAGTATCCATATCATAGCAATCGCAACACTACCGCCATAAATATATGTGGCTATATCATTGATTTGCATGTCTGAAGCTTCAAACCATTCTACTACGAGAAAGCTTGGGGCTGTTGTTGTAAAATTGAATATACCTTTTGTAAAGCTGTCTATGTCAAAAGAAATATCCTGAACTTCATTTACCGTATTCCAGCTAATAACAGAATTGGCTCCTATTACCTTTTGAATGAAATAGATAATAATAGAAATGCCAAACAGAACAAAAAGGCTTATATATAAACGACGATACAGAGGGAGCCAACGGTTCCAGAAAAATAAATCCTGTTTCATGTAGAAATGCAAAACAATAAAATGGATAAAGGCCTGCTGTTTATTCAGACCTGGAAAATCTTTCAGTAATTGAAAAATAATGTAAAAGAATAGATATAAGTGTGAGCTTATCCGTAGGTAAGTAAATACTAATAAGCTATAACACAATAAATTATAAAGGATATTTCTTTTACAAAACGATGGGGCAAATATGATATATACATTGTGTTTGCCAAAAGTAAATCAGGCAAATTGCGAAACAATGTAAGTTTTTGATGAAAAAGAATCCCCCAAAAAGATCTGTAAGTTAAAAAAGTTAGGAAGAGTGCCTGAAAATGCCTTATTCTATCACTTTGGGTACGCGAAAATGCTCTCCATCCTGTTTAGGCGCGTTTTCAAGAGCTTTAGATCGAGGTAATGTTTCAGAAATAATATCCTCGCGCATTACATTAAGGTCAGTATTAATATGAGTTAGTGGCTCTACATTACTTGTGTCTATCTCGCTTAATTTCTCTACCCAGGTTAAAATCCGGTTGAGATCATTCAGGATTTCTACTTCATCTGATTCTTTCAAATCCAGACGAGCTAGATTAGCAATTTTACGTAATGTATCTTGATCCGCATTCATAGTAAGTATCTATCTACCTGTTAGTATTCTGATTGGGATTACAAAAATATAAAAAAACGTATATGTCCTATCTTTTTTGTTTGGGATTAATAAGCGTATAAGTAGCTGAAATCGGGAAGTGGTCTGAGAAGCCTATTTCCCGATGAGTCTGAAAATCAGAAACACCTAAGTGTGTATTACTATAAAACTGATTGTCTATACGCAAAAAGAAAAGTTTACTATCGTTGTAGGAAAATCCAAATCCGCTACCTGCATCTTCAAATGCATTGGCAAGGTTTTTACGTATTTTCTGATAGGCAAAGCTATAGGGTACTGCATTAAAATCTCCACAAACAATCACAGGATAAGGGCTTTCCTGAATGTAACGTTCCAATATTGTTACTTGCCTGCTATGGGTGATAAAGCCTCTTCGCAATCTGGCAAAAACATCTTTAAAGCCTGATTTTACTTCCTTGTATTCTTTATTAATGCCAAGTTTCTCTGCACGGATACTCATAGAATAAAGGTGCACACTAAAAACTCTCAATGTATCTTCACCCACCTTAATATCTACAAAGATGCCCTTATTTAGTGTTCGTCTGTCAAATATTATATCTCCAGTATGAATAATGGGGTATTTAGTGAATATAGCGACTCCATCAAATCCTTTGCTACCATCCGATTGGGCCAGAGGTGTGATATAATAGTTGTAATTGCCACTGGTTGCGATTTTAGATATAGCGTTAAATGTTTTTGATCCATCTTCATCATGAAACTCCTGTAAGCATTTAATATCTGCATCACTCTGACTAATCCATTCAATAATCTTTTTAGGTTTGGACTTGTCTCCTTCATAATAGTCGTGTGCATTGAGACGCTGTGTATTATAGCTAAGTACTTTAATGGTGTTTTGAGTGCTATCTGGAGCTTCTTTCCAATGTAAAACAAAAGTGCGTTCAAAGAGAGGATAAGCTATAATGAGTATCAGGATGGACACAATAGCTCGCTTGGAATAAGCCCATATCCAATAGATACTAAGAAAAATATGTATAACCAGAATGATAGGAATAGAAAGTGTAATAAACCCTACTGGCCAAAAGCGTGTAGGGGGTATATGAATAGCCAGAAAGGCTATCAGACTATATAGGTACAATAAGATGTTAAAAATCCATACGATTCGCTGTCGCCAGCTTAGTTTTTGAATACGCTGGTTAGTCTGAGAATATACTTTAGTAAAGAACACGTTATGTAAGCTGTTGTATGGTTTTATAATCGCTACTCTGGACAAAGGTAGAATAGCTGATAAGAAAAATAAACTTTTTGATGTATCTTCTACCAATCTGATAGGATCACTATCAAATTGTTCTGAAAAGATTTAACGTGTATTACTCTGAAAAGATTTGCTGGAAGGTCGAAAATGGATGAATGGTTGTTATAACCATCTGAGGAAGATTTACATCAGGCTTGAGAGTAAAAGCCTGATGTGTTAGGTCGAGATATATTGTAGGTTTATATACTTATTGCCATTGCTGCACCTAAAGATGAACCCAAAGGGGTAGGAGTGGCAATTATTTCAAAAGAAGGCAGCGATCGGTTTAACATTTCAAGGAATAAGGAACTATTTGTAAAGCCGCCATCCACAAACAATTTTTGAATATGAGTACTACCAGTTGCCAGCTTTATAGAACGTATCTGAAGGTCGATCATCTCAATCATCATTCGATGTAATGCCTCTTCAAAAGATTTAAAAACAGACAAGTCTGTCTGTTCTGCACCTACAATACTGTTGTCGGGAAACTGGAGGCTCTGCCAGCAAAAAGACTTTTCAGGCAGGTCTTTCCATTTTATATATATTCTTTCATCGAACTCAACCTGGCGAAAGTAATCAGGAGATTTCTGAAAATAAGTGGCTAATAATTGGGTTTGATAATTGTACTCATTTCCCAGAAAAAGCCTGGATGCTTTGACCGCTTCTCCATTTGTTTGCAGATACAATAAACAATCCTGGTTTAACTCTTCTTTGGTAAGTGGTTCGTTATTAAAAGGGTTGAACGTAATATTCCAAGTGCCTGTAGAAAGAAGTAAAAAAGGTTCTTTGTTTTGAACAATATAAGGTAATAGTGCGGCGGAGCTATCATGAATGCCTGTTCCCACACGAATCGTATGACCATTTACTTCTGAAAACGTAAATTGAGTAGTAGGTACTAATGGTGGCAGAATGATGTCAAGCTGTTCATTAATCACCCACTTATGATAATGTCGTGTAACAAAGTTCCACAAACCTGTATGACACCCAACACTGGTATACTCACTGGCAGCCAAACCAGTAAATAAGTAACTACAGTATTGGGGAAAATGGAGTGAATACCGAATTTTTGCAAATAAGTCTGGTTTTGTTTTACGAAGCCAGTAGAGTTGCAACCCTGAATTGAGCATACCTAGTGCAGGAGACGCTGTATGTACTGAGAATGTATCTTTCCCTTCATTCTTTTCATAAAAGTCTTCCAGCAACTCAGATGGATAGGGCTTTGTATAATTATAAAGAGGCGTCAATGGAGTACCCTGTGCGTCCAGATGAACAAAACTGGCGCCATAGGTTGAAAAATTGAGACGTTTGATTTCAATAGTATCAGACTGTAAAAATCGATTTAATGTTTGTTGCATCCATGATGTGACAGCGGATAAATCTTCACATGGATAACCATCTTCATCCGTTGTCTCCGGAATGGAAATGTATTCCTGATGTAGTTCTCTGAAATCGAAATCAAATAGAAAGAATTTCTTATTGGTTTTTCCAATATCAAATACGGCGATGGTTGGCTGCTTCATAAATGTTATATAGATACAGATCCTGTGTTACATTCTTCAACACAGGATCTGGTTAGATAGAAAGATCATGCATTTTAATCATGATCTACACTAAAAGGTATGCTATTTTTATAAGCCTGTTGCCACAGTGACACTACCCCGTTCCTTAATCAATTGTTGTCGTATATTTAAGTAGCGATAGGCTTTAATAGGCTCTATAACACCCCCTGAACGTAAACGTGCTTCCTGTAATAGTGGACGTACATCCGTCCGAAATGCATCTTGTAGAATTTCCTGACCAACAGACACGTCATTGTTTAATTGAGCATCCCATAGACCTTGACGATCTACTATCAATGCCTGGGCGTAAGCCAGACGGATAGCTTCCAGTGATTGAATCAGATCTTCCAGAGGATCTTTGAGATTGTGACTGGCATCAATCATCCAGGCAGGCGATGGATTCTGTGCTGTATTATTTTCCAGTCCGTACACTAATTCATTAAATATGAGATACAATTGGTATGGTTTGATACTACCTACTGTCAGATCATCATCACCATATTTGGAATCGTTAAAGTGAAATCCTCCCAGTTTACCCCGGTACATGAGCGTGGAAACAATTTGTTCAATGTTGGTATTATGCAAGTGATGTCCTAAGTCAACTAAAGTATAGGCTTTATTACCTAATTCATTTGCCAACAAAAATGAAGTACCCCAATCCTGAATAACTGTTGAGTAGAAATAAGGCTCATAGGGTTTGTATTCAATAAACAGTTGCCAGTCGGCAGGTAATTGAGCGTATATCTCCTGTAAAGACCGTAATGTATTGTCTAGTGCTCTGCGAAAGTTTAGTTGGCCGGGAAAACTTGATCCATCTGCCAGCCAAACGGTTATAGACTTGGAGCCTAGTGCTTGCCCATAGCTTATTACTTCTATATTGTGCTCTACAGCTTGTTTACGTACATCTGCATTGATATGTGAAAGGGAACCAAACTTATAACTCAAAGCCTGATCTTTCTGATCCTGAAAGGTATTGGAATTCATCGCATCAAATACAATATCCAGTTCGCTAGCCTGTTGCTTGATAGCTTGCGCATCACGTGGTATATCCCATGGAATATGTAGTGAGATAGCTCCCGCTGATCGGGTAAGAGCATGCAACAACCCAATATCATCCAGTTTTTGTTCAAGGTTGCCAGGTTCTCCACCTGTTGAAAAACGTCCAAACCGGGTTCCACCAGCTCCCAAAGCCCAGCTGGGAATTGCTATCTGAAATTGCCGGAGTTTCTCAACCACAGCATCTGCATCAATGGATTTTTGAGCCAGCAGTTCTTTGGTTATGCGATAGTTATTTTCATGAACCTTAATAGCAATGGCATTATACTGATCTATATGAAACGATTGGATACGCATAGTAGGACAGGTGTAAGAGTGAATAAGTAAGAATAAAAAATGATGTTATCTGCATAGTAGTAAGTGGTTGTTGTATGGTATATTTTCATACTTTACACTAGAAAAATACTATTTTATAAAGAGAAAGAAAAACGCGCTTTAAGCGCGTTCTCAATAACTAACAAGTATTAACGAGGGAAGGCATTTGCCAAACCACCATCTACATTCAACATGTTACCTGTAGATTTGGATAATAATCCTCCTACTAATACAAACACTGCATTCGCTATATCTTCCGGAAGAATAATCTCATTGAGAAGTGTCCGTTTGGCATAAAAGGCAGGCAATTCTTCCACAGAGATACCATAGGCTTTAGCCCGTCCTTCAGCCCAGCCACTTTGCCATATTTTGCTATCTGCAATAACAGCATCCGGATTTACTACATTTACCCGAACTTTATCTCCGGCAAGTTCGGCTGCCAGTAATCGGCTCATATGCAATTGTGCCGCTTTTGCAGAGCCATACCCAATGTTATTAGGTCCGGACATAAGTGCATTTTTGCTGACAATATTAACAATATCTCCACCGAGACTCTGCTTACGTAATACATTAACACCAGCCTGAGATACAAGGTATTGGCCCTTAACCAATACATCATACAGTAAATCCCAATCTTTTTCTGTTGTTTCCTCAATAGGCTTAGAGATAGATAGACCGGCACAGTTTACAATAATGTCAATCCCTCCAAAACTTAACGAAGCCTGTTCGAACGCCTTAGCAATTGCCTCTGCAGAGGTAACATCCAACACAACAGATGCAAATGCATCTTTGCCGAATGATTTTTTGAACTCTTCTGTTGCGCCTTCCAGACGTGTGCTATCATTATCATTGAGAACAACACATGCACCTTCTTCTGCAAATTTTCTGGCAATTGCTTTACCTATACCACCTGCACTGCCTGTTATTAGAGCTATCTTACCTGTAAGTGGCTTGGGTTTAGGCATACGTTGTAACTTTGCCTCTTCCAGAAGCCAGTATTCTATATTAAATGCTTCCTGTTGTGGAAGAGAAGTATATTCAGAAACGGCTTCTGCTCCCCGCATTACATTAATAGCATTGATATAAAACTCCGCAGCAACACGGGCAGTTTGTTTGTCTTTGGCAAAAGTAAACATACCTACTCCCGGATACAGAATCACAACCGGATTAGGATCACGCATAGCTGGGCTATCTGGATGTTTGCAAGTTTCGTAGTAGTTGCTATATATTACCCGATAAGCATTAAAGGCAGGGGCTAACTTCTCCTTTAGTGCTTTGGTATTAGTAAGATCCTCTTCAGGTTTAAGATTTAAGACTAGAGGACTGATCTTTGTACGCAAAAAGTGATCAGGACAACTGGTGCCCATTGGGGCCAGTTTACTAAGATCTTTTGAATTAATAAACTCTAATACACGGTCATTATCAGTGAAATGTCCAATCATTTGAGTATGTGAAGAACAAAATCCGCGTAATGTAGGTGCCAAGAGAGCAGCTTGTTGTAATCTTTGCTCTTTAGGAAGAGCATTAATCGCCGTGCCTCCAAATACTGGACCTTTTTTACCATAGTTCTCCTGTAAAAATTCCGAATAACGTTCTATTACATCCAGTGTATTTACATAACAATCATAGGCTGTATCACCCCAGGTAAACAAACCATGTGAACCTAACATGATACCTTTTAGATCAGGATTTTCTGTTACTGCTTGTTGAAGTTTCAAACCCAGATCAAATCCCGGACGCTGCCAGTCTACCCACCCTATAGCGCCATTAAATAACTCCTGATTGATTCGCTTCCCATCTTTTGCAGCAGCAATAGCAATGGCCGCATCAGGGTGAAGGTGATCAATATGTTTGTATGGTAAGAATGCATGTAAAGGAGTATCAATAGAAGGGGCTTTGGATGATAGATCATATATACAATGGTTAAATAACTCTACCATTTCATCTTCAAATGCCAATCCCCGATATCTTTTTTTCAAAGCGTGCAAACGATCCAAATACAATGCTGCCAATCCGCTACGTTTAAGCGTGCCAATATCCCCTCCAGAACCTTTCACCCACATTACATCCGTTGGTGCGCCACTTAAAGGATCTGTTTCTACCGTTTTCACGCTGGTATTTCCTCCACCATAGTTCGTTAACCGTAAGTCAGCCCCTAACAAGTTGGAACGGTAGAGCAAAAGCGCGACCTCATCTCCTGCTAACGTTTCTGCATGTGCATGATCCCATAAATAGCTCACATATTTGTAAGCAGACACTGCTGGATTATTCATTGTTTTAAATGTATTAATTTGTGGATGATGTAAAAATAAAAGAACTTTACTCTCTGTCTTTCCTGTACTTTCCTGTTATACCAAAGATTATATAGCATAAGTCCGGATTGTTTCATAGATACTATACCTACAAATACTGGCAACCCATTGTTTAATTTTATATCTCATGTATAGGTTACAGATTAATCCTGAAGAGAAAACACCCAAATACAAACAAATAGTATCTTCTGTTATCCATGATATTGGAAAAGGTATATTAAAACGTGGAGACCATCTACCTTCTATTAACTATGTCAGTGAAGAATACTACCTGGGACGTGATACGGTAGAAAAGGCCTATAGAGAGCTAAAGGAACTAGGATATATTTCATCAGTGGCAGGGAAGGGATTTTATGTGGAAGGTGCTCCTGCTAATAAAATTCGTGTTTTGTTGGTGATGAATAAATTAAGTTCGTATAAGAAAATTGTCTATTACTCTTTCTTGAAAGCACTTGGTGATAAGGCAACCGTTGACTTACATATTCATCATTATAATGCAGCTCTTTTCAGAGAGATCATAGAGAAAAATCTGGGCAAATACCATTATTATGTAGTGATACCTCATTTCTATGAAAACATAGATAAAGTAGACATCCGGCAGACATTAGAACAGATTCCCAGAGATGAGTTGATCTTATTAGATAAGGATCTTCCTGAAGTAAAGGGCGAAATTATTTCTGTATATCAGGATTTTGAAAGAGATATTTACCAGGCACTTGAGACAGGACAGGATCTGTTAAAAAAATATGAACGGGTAGTACTTGTATTTCCCAGTGATGGAAACTATCCGCAGGAAATTGCCCGTGGATTTAAACTATATTGCATTCACTACCAGAAAAAGTTTGCTATCATCGAAAATGCAATGGATGAAAAGATAACTTCGTCAACAGCCTATATTGTTATAGAGGAAACAGACCTTGCTGAGATTATTAAGAAAATTCGTCAAACTCCCTATGAAGTCGGAAAAGAGGTAGGACTTGTTTCTTTTAATGATGCAACTCTAAAAGAATTGTTGTCTATCACAGTGATAACTACTGACTTTGAGACTATGGGGCGCACGGCTGCCGCCTTGTTACTGGACAAAAAGAAACTTCGTATTAAAACTCCATTTTCTATGATCAGAAGGCAGTCATTATAATTATTTAGATCTTGCAATACTGTAACTATGAATATTCTGATAAAAGTGTGTTATGTGTAGTACAAATTAGTATGTATTTTTACGCAAAATATACTAAAACACAATACTAATGGAAGTAAAAGATAGTAATGGAACCCTATTGAATGATGGCGATTCCGTAAAACTGATAAAAGATCTAAAGGTAAAAGGATCTTCTATCACATTAAAAAGAGGAACTGTTGTAAAAAATATTCGTCTTACGGATGATGAAGAGGAGGTAGATTGCCGGGTTGACAAAGTAAATATTGTGTTGAAGACTTGTTTCCTTCAAAAGATGTAAGAAAAACAAAAGCCTCAGACAACTGAGGCTTTTGTTTTTTGAGACTTGAAGAAAAATTGATTCAGAATAGTCAATAACCGTTTTTCTACAAGACTATAAAACAGACAACTTAGAATCACCGTTAGTGTAAACAAAAGTATAGCCCCAGCCAGATTATTCATTACTTCATTTAGATGGAGCTTTACTACTAGTTTGATCAAGATGGATAAAACTGTTCCATGAATTAAGTATAATGAGTAAGACGCATCCCCCAAATAGACTAGTACTCTGGGAACAACTGTTTTTAAATATAAAGATCCAAAAATGAGCAATGTCGCAGGAATGCCAAATAGGTACACCCTACTGATTGGTGCTGTAAAAGCTGTTGGATCTTGAAGGACAGCCTGACAATATACCACAGAAGCTACTATGAATAATATGGCACCAGCAAAGAGAGATAATCTCCAGAATTGAAAATCCGGATATTTAGTATATAAGTGAGCAACAAGGCAACCAAATGCGAAATTTATAATTACCGGATTCAGAAACGCATCAATGGCAAATATTCCTGTTTGAATGTGGAAAAGAGTGCTGATCAAAATAATGCTTATCCAGCCCAAAAAAGTATAAAGTAGTAGCTTGGGCGATTTCAGATAAGTAAGAGCAAATACAAGATAAAAGATAATCTCATACGATAAAGTCCAGGCTACTCCCAATACATATTTTTCCTGAGGAAAAAGAAGGAACGAACCTATAATGACTAGTGGATCTTCTTTGTGTACTTGATCTGCAGAAGGTGCTGCAAAATAGGCTAACAAAAGTAATATGGTTACTACCCAGTAGATAGGATATATTCGGATAAAACGTTTCTTCAGAAATTCTCCTACACCGAATCCCTTATTTCTGGATGTATATAGAATAATGAAGCCACTCAGAACAAAAAATACATCTACTCCGGAAAAGCCTGCCTTGAATGCATTGTTAAGAAATAGATAACCTAATTGCGCATTAATCATCTCTGTGCCATGGTAAAACATAACAGCAATGGCAGCAAATGCACGCAAGGCTTGTAACGGATCTATTTTTGATGTTTTTACTTTGGGGCTCATAGTAAAGAAATAAAGTATCAAAAAGTTTTATTTTCAAAATAAGGAGAGTCAAAGATAGGGAAAGTTGAGATATCAATTTACTTTAAAATCCATTGAATAGAGTTTTATCAAGTAGAAAGATAAAAAAGGATATAATCATTTTGTTAAGCCACTATATTAGCCTTTACTCAAAATATCTAAAATATACTATCTTCAAAGAAAAGAGGAGAATTCCTGACCAAATATATTTCAAACAAAAAGCCCATCCTGCGATGGGCTTTTTAAACTAATTTCTATTTCCAACTATTTACTGAATTACAACTTTAGAGTGTTGTATTCCTTTCTGTCCTTTTACCGTTACAGTATACATACCTCTGTTTAATCCTAGGTTCTGCAGTTGAACTATTCCGTCTATTACCTCTGCAGTTTGTTGCAATGCAACATTACCATTCAAGTTATAGAAAGTTACTACCATATCTTGTCCATTCTGACTTTGATCATCTATTTTAAAAGCTACCTGATCTCCATTGGAAGGGTTTGGATAAGCTACCAGACTTGAGGATGCTATTCTTCCAGAGTTAGATGCAGTTGCAGTAGGGATCTTTTTGTATAGAACACTTTGTGGAACAATTGTTGGAGTTGCAGAAGAACCTCTTCCTGGATTCTCAGTACCAGGGATGCTGCTATATAATTCTACACCACTATTATCCCAACACATACTTTGAACAATTTCAATAGTATAGAATCCTGCACCTGCAAAGCTAACCCGAGCTGTTTGTGATGAGAATGTCCAGTTTGCTTCATTCAAGGTTACTTGGATACCATTAACTGTAAGAGCTGCAAATCCTTGTGAGAATAATGTGAAGTCTATGTCAATAGTACTGTTACCTGGTACAACATCATACTCTGGTTTAACTTCAAGATAGCCATGTAATCTCAGAGTGGATGTTTCCAATGTTTGACCAGGAGCCCCGCTTCCATCTTTACCAAGCCATGATCCCCAGCTATTTGTGTAAGAAGATGTTGCTGTTGAACCATTTGGATAATCAACTGATGAAGATCCAAAAGTGAATGTAGGCGTTTGACCTGCAATTGCGATCCGGGTTTTAGCAACACTGAATCCAAATTGTGTGTAAAGTTCGCCGTTTAATCCATCTCCTGTTGTTGCTGTTGGAGTAGAAGCATTTACAATTACACTAACAATTGTAGAAGTAGCTACTCCTGTTTTGTCATCTGTAGCTTTTGCTGTGATAGCATAAGTTCCAGCAGCAGATGGTGTCCAGTTCAATGTATACGGAGACGTTGTAGATTCACCTATTTTAGATGTTCCTGCAAAGAATTCAACTTTACTTACTTTTCCATCACTATCTGTTGCAGATGCTGTAATTGTAATTGCATTGCCTGATGTGAAAGATGTGTTATTTGATGGTGACGTAATCGCTACAACAGGAGCTTGATTTGGAGCTGTAATGGTAACATTAACAGCCGTTGAAGTAGAGACACCTCCTTTATTATCAGTAGCTTTTGCAGTTAGTGCATACGAACCAGCTGTAGTTACATTCCAGCTGAAAGAATATGGAGAACTTGTTTTTTCGCCAACTTTCGTAGAACCTGCAAAGAATTCTACTTTCGCGATTGATCCATCTGCATCACTTGCATTGGCTGTCAGATTGATAGAGCTACCTGTTGGGTAAGATGCATTCGCTACTGGATTCGTCAAGCTTACAACTGGGAGTTTGTTAGCGGTTGGTTGTGCACTAACAATAACACTTATAGTCGATGAAGTAGTAACGCTTCCTTTATTATCAGTAGCTTTTGCAGTCAGTGCATAGGTTCCGACTGTTGCTGTGCTCCAAGTGATTGAGTAAGGAGACGCTGTCTTTTCACCAATTTTTACAGCACCTGCATAAAATTCTACTTTCGCGATTGATCCATCTGCATCACTTGCATTGGCGGCTACCGTAAAGGATACTCCTGTTTGATAACCTGCATTTGCAGAAGGAGATGTCAATGAAACAATCGGAGCTTTATTCGCAGGAGCATTAATTACTAAACTCACAGCAGATGAAGTAGTAACACTTCCTTTGTTATCTGTTGCTTTTGCTGTGATAGCATAAGTTCCAGCAGCAGATGGCGTCCAGCTTAATGTATACGGAGATGTTGTTTTTTCGCCAAGCTTAGTTGATCCTGCAAAGAACTCTACCTTTGCAATTGCACCATCACTGTCACTTGCATTAGCTGTTATACTTACCGCGCTGCCAAGAGTCAATGTAGTATTAGACGGTGACGTAATCGCTACAACAGGAGCTTTGTTCGGAGCTGTAATGGTAACATTAACTGCTGTAGAAGTAGTAACACCACCTTTATTATCTGTTGCTTTCGCTGTGATGGCATAGGTTCCTGCTGTAGCAGCACTCCAAGTGATTGAGTAAGGAGATGTTGTTTTTTCGCCAAGCTTAGTTGATCCTGCGAAAAATTCTACTTTTGCAATTGAACCATCGCTGTCACTTGCATTGGCTGTTAGTGTTACGTTTCCAGTTGTAAATGTTGCATTCGCTGTTGGCGCAGTCAGACTTACTACTGGAGGGATGTTTATTGCGTTTACAATTACACTAACAATTGTAGAAGTAGCTACTCCTGTTTTGTCATCTGTTGCTTTTGCTGTGATAGCATAAGTTCCAGCAGCAGATGGCGTCCAGCTTAATGTATACGGAGATGTTGTAGATTCACCTATTTTAGATGTTCCTGCAAAGAATTCAACTTTACTTACTTTTCCATCACTATCTGTTGCAGATGCTGTAATTGTAATTGCGTTACCTGATGTGAAAGATGTGTTATTTGACGGAGAAGAAATTGCGATAGATGGTGCCTGATTTGGAGCTGTGATAGTTACGTTAATAGCTGCAGAAGTAGTTACTCCACCTGCATTATCTGTTGCTTTTGCAGTCAGTGCATACGAACCAGCTGTAGTTACATTCCAGCTGAAAGAATACGGAGAACTTGTTTTTTCTCCAACTTTCGTAGAACCTGCATAAAATTCTACTTTCGCGATAGAACCATCTGCATCACTTGCATTGGCTATCAGATTGATAGAGCTACCTGTTGGATAAGATGCATTCGCTACTGGATTACCTAAGCTTACTGTTGGTAATTGGTTTGCAATTCCTGTTCCTCCTGACTCATAAGCTCCAATGTCTGGTCCGTTGCCACTATAAGTCATTGCTAATGGGGCTGTTGGTAGACTGTTTGTTCCTTTATCAATCAAGGCACTACCTGCTGCTGTAGACAAATAGGGGAGAGCTAAAGCCCCAGAACGTAACAAAGCAGGTGTAGTCTGGGTGTTGTTACTTACTGTCGCTCCGGATGGAATCGCTGCAAAGGGCTCACTGTGATGGTTGTTGGTTAACTGCAACCCCTGTGGTTGAGCAGTGCCTC